>CAZMDO010000379.1:0-2933 GCA_964564445.1 uncultured Ruaniaceae bacterium
CCCAGACGAAGTCGCACCAGTGGAACTGGCGCATCCAGAAGCAGTCGAAGTGGAACACGCTCAGCGGCAGGTCCCGCTCGGCCATGCCGTCGATGAAGGAGGTGACCGTCTGCTCGTCATAGGCGGTGGTGAAGGAGGTGGACAGCCACAGCCCGTAGGACCAGGTGGGCACCCGGGCCGGCAGCCCGGTCAGGGCGGTGTAGCGGCGCAGCACGTCCCGCGGTTCCGGCCCACCGACCACGTAGTACTGCAGGTGCTGACCGGGCACGGAGAACTGCGCCCGAGAGACCACCTCGGTACCGATCTCGTAGGAGACCCGCTCCGGGTGGTCCACGAACACCCCGTACCCGGCGTCGGAGAGGTAGAACGGCACGTTCTTGTACGCCTGGTCGGAGGCGGTGCCGCCGTCGGCGTTCCAGATGTCCACCGACTGACCGTTCTTGACCAGCGGTCCGAACCGCTCGCCCAGCCCGTACAGCCGCTCGGCCACCCCCAGGGTGAGCTGCTCGCACACGTACGGTCCGTCGTCGGCCACGGACACGATGCCCACGGAACGGTCGATGGAGGAGGTGAGCACGCGGCCGGAGTCGTCCACGAAGTCCACCTGCCAGGACCCGCGGGTGCGCACCCGGGCGGTGAGCGAGCCGGAGGTCAGGGTGGCGACGTCCTCGCCGATGCGGATGTCCACCGGCGCCTGGGTCCGGCCGAGCTCGAAGTGCGGCCCGCGGTCGCGCACGCCCTGGAAGTGCTCGATCCGCACGCCGATCACCCCTTCGGCCGGGGAGTCCAGCCGCACGGTGATCATCGGCCGGTTCAGGGTGTCCCCACGGGTACCCAGCGGTGCGGTGGCGGCGTAGACCATCAGGTGGTCACCGCCGTCGGCCACCGACTCCACGAACCGGGGTCGCAGGATCTCCACCCCGGGCAGCACCTGCCAGTAACCATCGGTGAACTTCATCGACTCTCCTTCAGGACGACGACGCCCTCGGCGGGCACGGTGAGCTGGCCCGTGCGCTCGGCGCCGCTGAGGACGTCGGTGCAGCCTCGGGTGAGGGTGGCGGTCATGGGCCGCGGGCTGGGGTTGAACAGGAACAGGTGGTCGCCGCGCCGGGCGGTCTCCAGCGCGCCGGCGGGCTGGACCGGCAGCGCCGGCGGCGTGAGTGCGGCGGCCCGGGTGAGCAGGTCGATCCAGGAGGTCATGGTCTCGGTGTCGACGGCGGCAGCCAGGTGGAACAGGTCCGTGGCCGGGGCGCGCAGCGCGGCCGGGCAGCCGTCCAGGTCCGCACCGGTGAAGGTGGCCAGCACACTGGCACCGTGGGGGCGCAGGCGTTCGGCGAAGGTGTGCGCGCGGCCGGTCGGTCCGGCGGGTCCGTGGGCGGTGATGCCGGCGCCGTCCGGACCGAGCGGGCACCACTCCTCCACGTCCGCACCGAGCAGGTCGGCCAGCCCGGCCGGCAGCGGGGCGGGGCGCACGGCACCGTTCGGGTCGGCCACCGCGGTGAACGGGCCCAGAGCCAGCACGCTGGTGCCGGCGGCCGCGCGCAGCCCGGCCAGTGCCGCCTCGCTCACGGTGTGCAGGGCGGGGGCGAGCAGCAGGTCGTAGCCGGTCAGGTCGTGCTCACCGGTCACGATGTCGACGGCGTAGCCCGCCCGCCACAGCGGCCGGTACCAGGCGAGGAGCTGCTCGAGCGGGTCGAGCCGGCTGGTGGGCAGGCCCCGCTGGGTGGCGGTCCACCAGCTGGGCCAGTCGAACACCAGCGCGATCCGGGCGGTGATCGGCGTGCCGGCGAGCGGGGCGAGAGCGCGCAGGTCGGCCCCGAGCGTGCGGACGGCGCGGTGCACCCGGGTGTCCGGTCCGGCGTGCGGGAGCATCGCGGAGTGGAACCGTTCGGCACCCGAGGCCGAGGCGCGCCACTGGAAGGAGAGCACCCCGTCGCTGCCGTGCGCGACCGCCCGCAGGGCGTCCGAGCGCATCCGGGCCTCGGTCTTGGGCAGGTTGTGCTCGCGCCAGTTCACCGCGGAGACCGCCTGCTCCATCAGCAGCCAGGGGCCGCCGTCGGCGAGGGAGCGCATCAGGTCGTGGGTGAGCGCGGCGCGCACCGGCGCCTGCGGGTCGGCGGGGTCGGGGTAGGAGTCGTCGGAGACCAGGTCCAGCTCCTCGGCCCAGCTGAACGGGTCCAGCCCGGGGAAGAAGCCCATGAAGTTCGTGGTGACCGGTTGGCCGGCGCCCGCGGCGCGGATCGCGTCCCGCTGCTCGGTGTACAGGCGCAGCAGCATGTCGGAGGTGAAGCGGCGGAAGTCCAGGTCGGCACCGGGGTTGGGCAGGTAGGGCGCGGCCCGTGGCGGCACCACCTGCTCCCAGCTGCTGTAGCGCTGCCCCCAGAAGTCCGTGCCCCAGGCCCGGTTCAGGGCCTCGATGCTGCCGTGCCGGGTGGCCAGCCAGGTGCGCAGCTCTGCGGCGCAGCCCTCGCAGTAGCACACCTGCCCGAGCTCGTTGCCGACATGCCACATCACCACGGCCGGGTGGGCGGCGTACCGGGCCGCCAGGTCGGCGGCGATCCTGCGGGCGCTGTCCCGGTAGACGGTGGAGGTGGGGCAGAAGTGGTTCCGCGAGCCGTGCGCCAGGCGCACCCCGGAGGCGGTGACCGGCAGCGTGTCCGGGTAGTCGGTGGCCATCCAGGCCGGTGGGCTGGCGGTCGGGGTGGCCAGGTCCACTGCCACACCGCACTCGTGCAGCACCTCGAGGACCTCGTCCAGCCAGGCGAAGTCCCGCTCGCCCTCGGCCGGTTCGATCCGGGACCAGCCGAACACGTTCAGGGTCACCAGGTTCACCCCGGCCGCGCGCATCAGCTGCCCATCCTCGCGCCAGGTGGAGGCAGGCCACTGCTCCGGTGCGTAGTCGCCGCCGTAGAGGAGCCCGCGGGCAGCGGTCA
>CAZMDO010000380.1:0-2933 GCA_964564445.1 uncultured Ruaniaceae bacterium
CAGGACCTGGTGGACGACGCCAAGCGCCGCATCCAGGCCTCCTGCCCGGAGTGGACCGACCACAACGTCTCCGACCCGGGCGTGACCCTGGTGGAGACGTTCGCCTACATGGTCGACGAGCTGTCCTACCGGTTGAACCGCATCCCGGACCGGCTCTACATCACCTTCCTGGACCTGATCGGGGTACAGCTGCACCCGCCGGCCGCCGCCCGGGTGGACCTGACCTACTGGCTGTCCGCCCCGCAGACCGAGGACGTGGTGGTGCCGGCCGGGTCGCAGGCGTGCACCCCCCGCCTCGAGGGCGAGGAGCCGGTGGTGTTCGCTACCGTGCGGGACCTGGTGGTGCCGCCGCGGGAGCTGGCGCACACGCTCACCCAGCGCGCCGGCGGCGAGCCGGAGTCCCGCGACGAGCTGCTGCGCGACGCCGAACGGTTCTCGGTGTTCGCCAGCCCACCGGCGCCCGGGGACGCGCTGCTGGTCGGCCTGGACGACGCCGCGCCCGGGTGCATCGTCTCCCTGCACGTGGACGCCCAGGTGCAGGGCAAGGGTGTGGACCCGCGGTTCCCGCCGCTGCGCTGGGAGGCCTGGTGCGGCCACGACTGGCGCTCGGTCGACGTGGACTACGACGGCACCGGCGGGTTGAACCGGTCCGGGGACGTGCTGCTGCACGTGCCCGGCGAGCACGAGGCGTCGGTGATCGGCGGCGAGCGGGCCGGCTGGCTGCGCTGCCGGGTGATCGAACCGGACCCGGGGTTCCCGTTCTACAGCGTCTCCCCCACGGTGAGCGCGATCAGCGCGGCGACGATGGGCGGCACGGTGCCCGGCGAGCACGCCGAGACCATCACCGAGGAGGTGCTCGGCCTCTCCGAGGGCACCCCCGCCCAGGTGTTCCCTCTCGCGCACGCCCCGGTCACCGCCGACAGCGAGGTGGTGCTGGAGGTGGCCGCCGGGGACGGCTGGCAGCACTGGCGGGAGGTGGACACGTTCGCCGGCTGCGCCCCGGACGACCAGGTGTTCCGCCTGGACCGGGCCACCGGTCAGCTGATGCTGGCCCCGGCCGTGCGGGAGGCGGACGGTACCCTGCGCCGCTACGGCGCGGTGCCGCCGAAGGGTGCGCCGCTGCGCATCCCGGTCTACTCCACCGGCGGCGGACCGTCCGGCAACGTGGCCCCGCGGGCGGTCACGGTGATGCGGGACGTGACCCCGCTGGTGGACCGGGTGGTGAACCGGCGGGCGGGCCTGGGCGGGCGGGCCGCGGAGACCGTGCCGGAGGCGATGGTGCGCGGCCCGATCACGCTGCGCACCCGGGACCGTGCGGTCACCGCCGAGGACTACGAGGTGCTCGCGCTGCGGGCCGCGCCGAGCATGGCGCGGGTGCGCTGCGTGGTCGCCGAGAAGCCCGAGGACGCCGGGGCGGTGCACCTGCTGGTGGTGCCGGCGGCCGTCCCGGACGCGCAGGGCCGGCTGCGGCTGGAGGACCTGATCCCCGCCGAGCGGGCGTTGCGGCGGATCAGCGAGTACCTGGACGAGCGCCGCCCGGTGGGGGTCCGGCTGCTGGTGGAGCCGCCGTTCTACCAGGGGGTGACCGTGGTGGCGCGGATCGCGGCCCGTCCGCACGCGGACGCCGACCGGCTGGAGGCGCGGGCGCTGGCGGCGCTGAACGCCTACTTCGACCCGGTCACCGGCGGCCCGGACTCGACCGGGTGGCCGTTCGGCCGGCCGGTGCAGGCCGGCGAGGTCTACGCGGTGCTGCAGCAGCTGCCCGGTCTGGAGCTGATCGAGGACGTGAAGCTGTTCGGTGCCGACCCGATCACCGGCAAGCGGGGGGAGCCGACCACCCGGATCGACCTGGATCCGCACGGGCTGGTGTTCTCTTACCAGCACCAGGTGCGCGCGAGCGGGGGTCGGTGATGCGCGGTGTGCTGCCCGGGGAGCCGAGCCCGTTCCCGCTGGTGCACCGGCTGCCCGGGGTGCTGCAGGAGGACGAGTTCCTGGTGCGCTTCCTGGACGCCTTCGACGAGGCGCTGGCGCCGATCTTCCTCACCCTGGACGCCCTGGGTGCCTATGTGGACCCCGAGCTGGCGCCGGCGGACTTCCTGGACTGGGTGGCCGGCTGGGTGGGCGTGAGCATGGACGAGACCACCCCGGTGGATCGTCGCCGGGAGATCGTGGCCGGGGCGGTGACCATGCACACCCGCCGCGGCACGGTCGCCGGGATCGCGGCAGCGGTGCGGATGGTCACCGGTGGTGAGGTGGAGGTGACCGACAACGGCGGCGCGGCCTTCTCCGGCGAGCACGGCGGCACCCTGCCCGGGCGGCCGGGGGCGCGCCTGCAGGTGCGGGTGCACGCGGCCCCGGGCACCCGCGTGGACGAGGCGCGGATCTCGGCGCTGGTGGCGGCGGTCAAGCCGGCGCACGTGCCGCACGAGGTGAAGGTGGTGACCGACTGATGCAGACCTGTGGGGAGTGCGGCGCACGGAACGAGGACGGGGAGCTGTTCTGCGGGGCCTGCGGCGCCTACCTGGAGTGGGATGAGTCGCAGGCGAGCGGAGCCTCCAGCCCGTCGACGGCGGAGCCCACCGAGCCCGAGGAGGTCGCCGGCCCCGGGGTCGAGCAGGTGGGGCCGACGGCGGAGCCCGCCGGGGCAGGGGCCCCTCCGGGCGGAGGGGTCGAGCAGGCGGCCGGAGCAGCGCCGGGAGAGGCGAGCCGGCAGGCCGAGGCGAGCACCGCCGTCGACGGTGTGGGCGAGGCGCAGAGCGCGGGCGAGGGGTCGAGCGTGGGCGAGGGGCCGAGTGCCGGTGAGGCGCACGGCGGTGGCGCGACGCGGGGCGCGGGCGAGACACGCAGCGCGAGCGAGGAGCGCGGGCATGGCGAGGGGCGCGGCGCCGAGGCGCACGGTGCGGGCGAGGAGCAGCCGGCCGCCCCGCGCCGGG
>CAZMDO010000381.1:0-2930 GCA_964564445.1 uncultured Ruaniaceae bacterium
TGCAGCTGCGACGCCTGCTGTGGACGCACGACGGCTGGCCGCTGCTCAGCCCGCAACCGTACGCCGGGCTCCTTCGGGAGGACGACGACCAGTCCCGGTGGCCGGCCCAGGCCGAGGTGCTCCAGGGCCGGTGGGAGCTGCTGGAGCCCGGGGCGGCACCCACCCGGGTGCAGCACGGCATCATCCGCGAGCTCCCTGCGCGCCCGGACGAGCATGCGTTGGGCGCAGGCCGCTTCACCTGGCGGGACGGCGACGGGGCACAGGTGAGCGCCGTCGTCCACCCGGGCTGGGACGCGGCACGAGATCGTCGGACGCTCGTCCTGACGGCACTCACCGAGACCGGCCGGGTGCTGCTCGGCACCCGCCTGGAGGGGGTGGCACGGTGACCCAGGTGTCGGCGCGGGAGCGCATCGCGGACGCAGAGGTTCCCGGGTGGGCCGGTGGTGCGATGTTCGGCCTGCGCTGGCTCACCCTGCTCGTCGAGGTGAGTGCCATGCTGCTGCTGGGCACCCTGGCCGGAGGCGTGCTGCTGGGCCTCGGCCCGTCACTGCGCGCCGGCAGCCTCGTCACCGCGGGCATGACTCAGGAACCGCGGCCCTGGCGGACCTTCTGGCGGACCTGGCGCACCGGCTTCTGGTCCACGAACGCCTCGTTCGCACCGTTCTGGTGCATCGCCGTGCTGCTGTGGCTGGACGGTATCGCCGTGACGATGCTCGACGGACCGGCCGGTGCCGCGCTCCTCGGCGGACTCCTCACCGTGCTCTGCTGGACCGCGGTGATGCTGGTCTACTGGCCCAGAGCGGCCCTGTGCGACCAGTCGTTCACCCGCACCTGGCGGCTGCTGCTGTTCGCACCTCTGCTCGGGCTCGGCACGAGCCTGTCGATCGGCGCTGTTCTGCTCGCTGCCGCGCTCCTCTGGCGCCAGCTGCCCGCGGTGGCGGTGCTCGCGGGTGCACCGCTGGTGCTCTGGTCGACCGGGCGGTTGACGCAGCACCGGCTGGACCGGCTGACCGCCGGGCAGGGCGAAGGCTGACGCTGGACCGACGCGATCAGCCCAGGCTCGGCGCCTGGCCGAGGACCACCTCTTCGATGCGGCTGGACTGCTCGAGCACGACGCGATCCGGTTCCCCGGGACCGGCATCCCGCGTCGACTCCCGACCGATCACCCGGGATGCCGGTATCACCCGCCGGTAGGTGCGCTCCGGCGCGCCGGAGATGCGCTCGACGAGGAGGTCCACCGCGGTGCGGGCGATCTGGTCACCGCCGGGATCCACCGAGGTGATGCTCGGCACCGAGTAGCGCACGTCGTCGATGTCGTCGAAACCGAGGAGCGCGACATCGCCGGGCACGTCCAGACCACGAGCGTGCAGGGCGTGCAGCGCGCCGAGGGCGAGCGCGTCGTTGAGAGCGAACACGGCATCGACCTCGATACCGGCGTCAAGCATCGCGCCCATCGCCTGCGAGCCGGTCGCCCGATGCCACAGCCCGGCTTCGCCGACCAGTGCCGGATCGAAGGGCAGACGGGCGTCAGCGAGCCCCTTCCGGTAGCCCTCGGTCCGCAGGGCCGCCGACCCCAGCTCCTCGCCTTCGTGCGCGCCGATGATCGCGATGCGGCGCCGCCCGGTCGAGGCCAGGTGCACCGTCGCGGCCCGGGCCGCCTCAACATTGTTCATGGTGACGTGGTCGGCTGGGGCGCCGAAGACCCGCTCACCCAGGACGACCAGCGGATAGTCCACGGCGAACAGCCCCAGGTCGTCCTGACCGAGCTCGAGCGGAGAGAAGATCAGCCCCTCGGTGAGGTGCCGGTGGCGGCCGGTGAGGACGTCGATCTCTCGATCCCGCGAGGCACTGGTCTGTTCGATGAGCACCGTGAGCCCGTGCTCGCCCGCCGCGCGGATCACGCGGTCAGCCAGCTGGGCGAAGTACGGCAGGGACAGCTCCGGCACGGCCAGGGTGATCATCCGGGTGCTGCGCGTGCGCAGGTTCCGTGCCGTCGTGTTCAGCCGGTAGCCGAGGTCGTCGATGGCCTGCTGCACCCGCGCGCGCGTCTCCGGGCGCACGTGCGGGAAGCCATTGACCACGTTGGACACGGTCTTGATCGACACGTCCGCCTGCTTGGCGACGTCGTGCATCGTGACAGCCACGTCCGCTCCTTCTTACCCAGAGAATCCCAAGCGTACAACGATGTAACGGCGCAGGCGTGCACTTCGCCGGAACGCGCCGAGGCAATTTCCGCCGGGCGGATCGGCTTCGTCAGCTGAGCCGCGCGCCGCGCCGGGGCCGCGGAGCACGCACCGGTTCGGCAGCGGGCCCGGTGGCTCGTGCTCTCGGGTCACGAGCCACTGGACCAGCTGCCGAGTGCATCGATTCAACCCGGTCGGGCGGGGCGGGGGTGGCGATGCGGGGCGGTGGGAGCGGGCGGGGTGGGGTCAGCGGCGGGCGGCGCGGTGCTCGGCGGCCTCGACCGCGTTGCGGAAGAGCATCGCGATCGTGGTCGGGCCGACGCCGCCGATGCGCGGGGTGATCGCCCCGGCCACCGCCTCGCAGGCCTCATCCACGTCCGGCAGCAGCCTGCGACCCTCGTAGCGCACTCCCCCGCCGACCACCGTGACACCCGGGGTGAGGTGCTCGGGCTGCAGGATGCCCGGCACCCCGGCGGCGGCGATCACCACGTCGGCGCGGCGGGTGTAGTCCGCCCAGTCCGGCACCCCGGTGTGCACCACGGTCACGGCCGCGTTCGCCGTCGGCCGCTTCTGCGAGAGCAGCAGCGCCAGCGGCCGCCCGAGCGTGGTGCCCCGGCCGAGGATGCACACCTCCCGGCCGGCGATCGGGATCTGGTAGTGCGCCAGCAGCGCCTCGATCCCGGCGGGGGTGCAGGCCACCGGCCCGGGCATGCCCAGGGCGAGGCGGCCCATGTTCACCGGGTGCAG
>CAZMDO010000382.1:0-2912 GCA_964564445.1 uncultured Ruaniaceae bacterium
ACCACCCGGACGTCGCCGGGCCGGAGAGCGCGGAGAAGTTCAAGGACATCGCCGCTGCGCACGACGTGCTCTCCAACCCGGAGAAGCGCCGCGCCTACGACATGGGCGGCATGCCCGGGATGGCCGGGGGAGGCTCCGGCAGCGGCTTCGGCTTCTCCGACATCTTCGAGTCCTTCTTCGCCGCCGCGGCCGGTGGTGGCGCCCAGCGCGGCCCGGTGCCCCGGTCCCGGCGCGGCCAGGACGCCCTGCTGCGCCTCGACCTGGAGCTCGCCGACGCCGCCTTCGGTGTGGCCAAGGACGTCGAGGTGGAGACCGCGGTGATGTGCACCGCCTGCCAGGGCACCTGCTGCCAGCCCGGCACCAGCCCGGTCACCTGCGACGTGTGCCACGGCCGTGGCTCGGTGCAGCGGATGGCCCGCTCCTTCCTCGGCCAGGTGATGACCACCACCGCCTGCGCCGCCTGCTCCGGCTTCGGCACCATCATCACCAACCCGTGCACCGAGTGCGCCGGCGAGGGCCGGGTGCGCACCCGCCGCACCGTGCGGGTGAACGTGCCCGCCGGGGTGGACGACGGCACCCGGATCAAGCTCACCGGCCAGGGTGAGGTGGGCCCGGCCGGCGGCCCGCCCGGAGACCTGTACGTGGAGGTCCGGGAACGGCGCCACCCGGTGTTCACCCGCCGCGGCGACGACATCCACTGCACCACCGAGGTGCCGATGACCGCCGCCGCCCTGGGCACCGTGCTCGACCTGGAGACACTGGACGGGGTGCAGCAGGTGGACATCCACCCCGGCACCCAGCCGGAGGAGGTCGTCACCCTGCGCGGTCTGGGCGTCGGGCACCTGAACGGCGGCGGCCGCGGGGACCTGCACGTGCACGTGAACGTGGCCGTGCCGAGCAAGCTGGACGAGGAGCAGGAGCGGCTGCTGCGTGAGCTGGCGGCCCTGCGCGGGGAGGAGCGGCCCGAGGCCCGGCTCGCCCCGGCGCACCCGGGGATGTTCTCCCGGCTGCGGGACAAGCTGCAGGGCAAGTGAGCCTGCCGGTCTTCGTCACCACCCCCGGCGACCTGGACGGGCTCGGCCCCGGCGACAGCTACCCGCTCACCGGGGCGGAGGCCCGGCACGCGGCGGGTGTGATGCGGCTGCGCCCGGGCGAGCAGGTGCAGGTCGTCGATGGTGCGGGGGTGCGCCTGACCGGTCGGGTCAGCGCCGTCGACGGCGGAGCCCACCTGGACCTGGAGGTGCTGTCCGTAGAGCGCGAGCAGGCCCCCGGGTGCCGCCTGGTGCTGGTGCAGGCCCTGGCCAAGGGCGGCAGGGACGAGCTCGCCATCGAGGCGGCCACCGAGGTCGGCATGGACGCCGTGGTGCCGTGGCAGTCGACCCGGTCCGTGTCCCGCTGGCGGGGCGCCAAGATCGCCAAGGGCACCGACCGGTGGCGCCAGGTGGTCCGCGCCGCCACCAAGCAGTCGCGGCGCGCGTTCCTGCCGCACGTGGGTGAGCTGGTGGACGGCGAGCGGCTGCAGACCACGGTGCGTTCCGCCGTCGACGGCGGGGGAGCGGTGCTGGTGGCGCACGAGAGCGCCACCACCCCGATCGCCCACGCCCAGATCCCGGACTCAGCCCCCGAGGTGCTCGTGGTGGTCGGCCCGGAGGGCGGGCTGACCGAGGCGGAGGTGCACGCTCTGGCCGAGGCCGGTGCCCAGGCGGTGCGGCTCGGCCCGCACGTGCTGCGCACCTCCACCGCGGGCCCGGTCGCGCTCACCCTGCTCGCCCACCTGCTGGGGCGGGCGTGAGGCGGAAACCCTGCTGCCAGGCGTGCTCGTGCTCGGTAGGATCGAGGCACGCCCCATCCCCGAACGAGGAGTCACCCCAGGGCCAGCGGCCCAGCCCATGACCGAGTCCATCCCCACCGGCGCCGACGACCAGCTCCCCGCCGGTCAGGTGCGTCACCAGATCACCGTCCCCGACCACGTGCCCATGGTGGCCCTGCTCGGCCAGCGCGACGAGGTGCTCACCGCCATCGAGGCGGGCTTCCCGCAGGTGGACGTGCACGTGCGCGGCAACCTGATCACGATGACCGGCAACCCCGGTGACGTGGCCCTGGCCGAACGCCTCCTCGACGAGCTCACCCAGATCGCCTCCTCCGCCCAGCCGCTGACCGCCGACGCCGTCGAGCGGGCCATCGCCATCCTCACCAGCGCCACCACCGACCGGCCCGCGCAGGTGCTGACGATGAACATCCTGTCCACCCGGGGCAAGACCATCCGCCCCAAGACGGTCGGGCAGAAGGACTACGTGGAGGCGATCGACGCCAACACGGTCGTCTTCGGCATCGGCCCGGCCGGCACCGGCAAGACCTACCTGGCGATGGCCAAGGCGGTGCAGGCGCTGCAGGCCAAGCAGGTGAACCGGATCGTGCTCACCCGGCCCGCCGTGGAGGCCGGTGAGCGGCTCGGCTTCCTGCCCGGCACCCTGAACGACAAGATCGACCCCTACCTGCGCCCGCTCTACGACGCGCTGCACGACATGCTCGACCCCGAGTCGATCCCGCGGCTCATGGGCGCCGGCACCATCGAGGTCGCGCCGCTGGCCTACATGCGCGGACGCACCCTGAACGACGCCTTCATCATCCTCGACGAGGCGCAGAACACCACGCCCGAGCAGATGAAGATGTTCCTGACCCGCATCGGGTTCGGGTCCAAGGCCGTCGTCACCGGCGACGCCTCCCAGGTCGACGTGCCGGGGGGCCGCTCCGGGCTGCGCCGCCTGGAGACCATCCTCGGCGGCATCGACGGCCTCGCGTTCGTGCGCCTCACCGGCGCGGACGTCGTCCGCCACAAGATCGTCCAGGACATCGTCGACGCCTACGACCGCCACGACGCCGCCGCGGGTGTCGACCAGGGATGATGCCCG
>CAZMDO010000383.1:0-2888 GCA_964564445.1 uncultured Ruaniaceae bacterium
GTGAGCTTCGTGAACTTCGTGGGCCCGATCAGCTACTTCGCCTTCGGTCGCAAGCACTGACGGCTGAGCCTCCGGGCGGGTTCAGCCTGCCGGCGCGGTTCAGCCTGCCAACGCGGTTCATCCTGCCGGCGCGTTCAGCCCGCTGCCGACCGCAGCGCCGCCGCGATGCGCTGCGCGTAGTCGGCGGCCTCACCCTCGGCGTACTTCTGCCGGGGCCAGAAGAACCCGCGCAGCCCGTCCTTGCGCCGGCGCGGCACCACGTGCGCGTGCAGGTGGTGCACGGTCTGGCTGACCACGTTGTTGATGGCGACGAAGGTGCCGTGGGCGTCCAGTGCCGCCGGGAGCACGGCGGCCACCCGCTGCACGGTGGTGAAGAACGGCCCGACCTGGTCGGTGGGCAGGTCGGGAAGGGTCACGTGGTGCTGGCGCGGGACCACCAGCACGTGCCCCTTGAACAGCGGTCGGAAGTCCAGGAACGCGAACACGTCGGCCTCGTCCAGGACCACGTGCGCCGGCTGGGTCCCGGCCACCATCTGGCAGAACACGCACTCACGCTGACTGTCGACCATGCTCCGATGATGGCAAACCCGGCGGGCAGGTCGGCGCCGTCGAGCTCCGACGCCACCGCAGCCCGCCGTGGGTAGCCTTCGATCATGAGCCCTGCCACCACCGACGTCGCCCTGGTCGGCGCCGGCATCATGAGTGCCACGCTGGTCACACTGATCCAGCAGCTGGAACCGGACTGGTCGGTCGAGGTCTTCGAGGCGCTCGACGGCGCCGCGCAGGAGAGCTCGAACGCCTGGCACAACGCGGGCACCGGGCACGCCGGGTTCTGCGAGCTGGACTACGCGGTGCCGTTGCCGGACGGCACCCTGGACGTGTCCAAGGCCATCGAGATCAACGAGCAGTTCCAGATCACCCGCCAGCTCTGGTCGGCGCTCCTGGCCCGGGGGGTGCTGCCGACGGCGGAGGCGTTCGTGCATCCCACACCGCACCTGGCGTTCGTCTCCGGTGCGGAGAACGTGGCCTTCCTGCGGCAGTGGTACGACGCGCTCCGGGGTGAGCCGTTGTTCGCCGGTCTGCGCTTCAGCGACGACCGTGACCAGATCCGCGGGTGGTCCCCTGCCCTGGTGGACGGGCGCGACCCGGACGAGCCGGTCGCGGCAACCTACGAGGCGTCCGGCTCGGACGTGGACTACGGCGCCCTGGCGCGGGCGCTCATCGACGCCGCAGCCGCCCGGGGTGCGGGCGTGCACCTGCGGCACCGGGTGGTGGACCTGGACCGGGACGGGGATGCCTGGCGCATCACGCACCGCTCCCCCGCAGGGACCGGCACCACCCGGGCGCGGTTCGTGTTCGTCGGCGCCGGCGGCGGCTCCCTGCAGCTGCTGCAGCGGGCGGGCGTGCCGGAGGCTGCCGGTTTTGCCGGCTTCCCGGTGAGCGGGAAGTTCCTGCGCACCCGCGCCCCCGAGGTGGTGGCAGCCCACCGGGTGAAGGCCTACGGCCGGGCCGAGCAGGGGGTTCCCGGCCTCGGCGCCCCGCACCTGGACTACCGCACGGTGGACGGCGAGGGTGCGGTGCTGTTCGGCCCGTACGCCGGCTTCGACCCTCGGTTCCTGAAGAACGGCTCCCGCCTGGACCTGCTGCGCACCGTCCGGCCCGGCAACATCGGGGCGATGCTGCACGTGGCGGTGGACAACATCGACCTGGTGAAGTACCTGGTGCGGGAGATCACCGCCTCCAAGGCGAAGCAGATGCGCGCACTGCGCCGGCTGATGCCCACCGCTCGGGCCGAGGACTGGGAGCTGATCACCGCTGGCCAGCGGGTACAGGTGATCGCCAGGGACGCCAGCGGTCGCGGCCGGCTGCAGTTCGGCACCGAGCTGGTGGTCTCACCAGGGAACGACCTGGCCGGCCTGCTCGGCGCCTCTCCGGGCGCCTCCACCGCGGTCCCGGTGATGATCCGCCTGCTGCAGCAGGCCTTCCCCGACCGCTGCCCGCGGTGGCAGGAGCAGCTGCGCGAGCTGGTGCCCTCCCTCGGCCGGGAGATGAACACCAACGAGGACTGGGCCCTGGAGCTCCGCCGGCAGACCGCGGAGGCTCTTGACCTCGCCGGAGCGTAGCCGCCCCCGGTCCGGCGATCTCGGTCCGCGCCGAACGTGCACACCAGACCGCCGGATGTGAGGCTGGCTCGAGGAGGCAGCCACCATGGCCGAGGACAGGCTCAGCGACTACCGCAAGAAGCGGAAGGGCTCGCGCACCGATGAACCCACCGGCGCCGCCAAGGACCGCCGCTCAAGCAGCGGTGGCGGCAGCGGCTCGACGGGCGGCAGGAAGCACCCGCGCTTCGTGATCCAGCGGCACGACGCCTCCAGCCTGCACTTCGACCTCCGGCTGGAGATCGGCGGGGTGCTGGTCTCCTGGGCGGTGCCCAAGGGGCCCTCGGTCGATCCCGCGGACAAGCGGCTCGCCCACCGCACCGAGGACCACCCGCTGGACTACGCCGACTACGAGGGCCGGATCGAGGAGGGCTACGGCGCCGGCACCGTGATCGTCTGGGACACCGGCCGCTATGAGAACCTCACCGAGCACGACGGCGAGGCGATCAGCGCCGAGGACGCCCTGGCTGCCGGGCACCTCAAGGTGGAGCTGCACGGCGAGAAGCTCACCGGCGCCTTCGCGCTCACGCACACGAAGCTGGGCGGCGACGAGGCGAGCTGGCTGCTGGTGAAGGTCGACGACCACGGTGCGGACCGCCGTCGCAATCCCACCTCCACGCAGAACGAGTCCGTCCTGACCGACCGCACCAACGCCGACCTGCAGGAGTGAGCCAGCTCACCACCGGTCCCGGCCGGTGAGCCGGCTCACCACCCACCCCAGCCCGACCG
>CAZMDO010000384.1:0-2878 GCA_964564445.1 uncultured Ruaniaceae bacterium
CGTCCATCTGGGTGAGCGCCTCGATCGCCAGCTCCAGCGCCTCGGTCAGGTCGCGCCGGGCCTCGCCGAGCGAGTCGGGCATGGGCACGACGGCGGAGCTCACCACCACCTGCCAGGTCACCATCGCGCCCGGTTCCCACACCGAGCCGAACTCGGTCACCACCGGTACCGCCGTCCTCGTCCGCCCGCCGGTGGCGCGCACGAGGAGCGCCTCCCCGGCGGCCAGCGCGGGCTCGGCGGCCGCGGCCGGCACCCCCGGCGCCCCGGGCACCGGCAGTGCCGCATGCACCACCTGCGCGTCGGCGGCCAGGGTCGGGAGCAGCTCGGCCAGGGTCTGCCCCGCCTCGGTGCGGTGCGGTTCGTCCTGCCCCTGCACCGCCACCAGCGCCGCCGGGAGCAGTGTGGCGTCCCGGCGCAGCGCGCCCAGCCAGAGCGCGGCCACCACGCTCCGGGGAAGCTCGATGCTCATCGGGTGAACCTACCGCGCCGTGCCGGCGGGCCGCATCGGGTGGGTGGGCGGTGACACCCGGCCGCGGCGGGGCTCGCCGGTGCCGGTCTGCCGTTAGGCTCAGAGGCTATGGGAGACGTGCTCCAGTTCGACGACGTGACGGTACGACGCGGCAAGAAGACCATCCTGGACTCGGTGTCGTGGTCGGTCGAGGAGGGCGAACGGTGGGTGGTGCTCGGCCCCAACGGTGCCGGGAAGACCACGATGGTGCAGCTGGCCTCGGCCCGGATGCACCCCACCAGCGGCACCGTGCACATCCTCGGCGAGCGGCTGGGGGCCGTGGACGTGTTCGAGCTGCGCCCGCTGGTGGGCCTGGCCAGCGCCGCCCTGGCCGACCGGATCCCGGGCGGGGAGAAGGTGCTCGACGTCGTGCTCACCGCCTCCTACGGCGTGACCGGGCGGTGGCGGGAGGCCTACGAGGACCTGGACACCGGCCGCGCCCACGACCTGCTCGCCGCGTTCGAGGTCTCGGCGCTGGCGGGCCGGTACTTCGGCACCCTCTCGGAGGGGGAGCGCAAGCGGGTGCAGATCGCGCGGGCGCTGATGACCGACCCGGAGGTGCTCATCCTGGACGAACCGGGAGCCGGTCTGGACCTGGGCGGGCGTGAGGAGCTCGTCGGCGCGCTCGGGGAGCTGGCCGGCGACCTGGCCTCACCGGTGCTCGTGCTCATCACCCACCACGTGGAGGAGATCCCGGCCGGGTTCACCGATGCGCTGCTGCTGCGGGAGGGCCGGGTGGTCTCCGCGGCCCCGATCGAGGAGGCGCTGACCGCCGAGAACCTGTCCACCACGTTCGGTCTGGACCTGGACGTGCAGCGGTACGGCCACCGCTGGTCCGCCCGCGCGGCGAGCGATGTGACCGCCGAGGCGCGCCGGGCGCACGAGTCCGGGATCTCCTCGCGACCGTTCTAGGTATCCTGGGGGTGCAGGGCCGCCGGAGCCGTCCTGCGCGCACGTCGACAGGGAGATCGAGATGGACCTGAGCTGGCTGTGGTGGCTGGGCGCCGCGCTGGTGCTCGGCGTGGTGGAGATGCTCACCGTCGACCTGCTCTTCCTGATGCTCGCCGGGGGAGCGGTGGCCGCGGCCGTGGCCGGTGCGCTCGGCTTGCCGTTCGTGGTGCAGCTGTTGGTGGCGGCCGTGGTGGCGGTGCTGCTGCTGTTCGGTGTGCGGCCCTGGGCGCTGGCCCGGTTGAAGTCCTCCACCCCGGAGGCGAAGACCGGGGTGGACGCACAGATCGGCAGGTCCGCGACCGTCGTCGCCGACGTGACCGACCGGGCCGGCCGGGTGAAGCTGCACGGGGAGGTGTGGACCGCCCGGATCGAGCAGCCGGGTGTGGTGCTGCCCACCGGCAGCACCGTGACCGTGCTGCGCATCGAGGGTGCGACCGCGATCGTGGGACCGCAGCAGGTGGCCGACCCGAGCCAGCCCTACGGCTACACCGGTCCGGACCCGAACCAGCCCTATCCGCCGGCCACACCGCACTGAGCCCATAGACTGACCACTGGCGGACCGACCGCCGCACTCGCCTACGAGGGGACTATCGACGTGGACGACCCGGGAACGATCATCGGCTTCATCATCATCGCGCTGGTCGCGATCTTCGTGATCGTCGCGATCTCGCGATCGATCCGGATCGTGCCGCAGGCGGGGGCGCTGATCATCGAACGGCTGGGTCGGTACCAGTCCACGATGTATGCCGGGCTGCACTTCCTCATCCCGTTCATCGACCGGATCCGCGCGGGGGTCGACCTGCGCGAGCGGGTGGTGCCGTTCCAGCCGCAGCCGGTGATCACCTCCGACAACCTCGTGGTCAGCATCGACACGGTCGTCTACTACCAGGTGACCGACCCGAAGGCCGCCACGTACGAGATCGCCGACTACATCCAGGCGATCGAGCAGCTCACCGTCACCACGATCCGCAACATCATCGGATCGATGGACCTGGAGCAGACCCTCACCAGCCGCGACCAGATCAACGGTCAGCTGCGCGGGGTGCTGGACGAGGCCACCGGCCGGTGGGGCATCCGCGTGAACCGGGTGGAGCTGAAGGCGATCGACCCGCCGCCCAGCGTGCAGGGTGCGATGGAGCAGCAGATGCGTGCCGAGCGGGACCGCCGTGCGGCCATCCTCACCGCGGAGGGCGTCAAGCAGTCCCAGATCCTCACCGCCGAGGGGGAGAAGCAGTCGGCGATCCTCACCGCCGAGGGTCAGGCGCAGGCCGCGATCCTCAAGGCCCAGGGTGAGTCTCGCGCCATCCTCCAGGTGTTCGACGCCATCCACCGCGGTGACGCCGACCCGAAGCTGCTCGCCTACCAGTACCTGCAGATGCTGCCGGAGATCGCCAACGGCTCCTCCTCCAAGCTGTGGGT
>CAZMDO010000385.1:0-2873 GCA_964564445.1 uncultured Ruaniaceae bacterium
GACACCACCAACTGTGGCGCCTGCACCGTGCTGGTGGACGGGGAGAGCATCAAGTCCTGCACCATGCTGGCGGTCGAGGCCGACGGCCACGAGGTGACCACGATCGAGGGGCTGGCCAACAACGGCGAGCTGCACCCGCTGCAGAAGGCGTTCAACGACTGCCACGCCCTGCAGTGCGGGTTCTGCACCTCCGGGATGATCATGCAGTCGGTCTCCCTGCTCGCGGAGAACCCGCATCCCACCGACGAGGAGGTCCGCGAGGGCCTGGAGGGCAACCTGTGCCGCTGCACCGGCTACCAGAACATCGTCGCCGCCGTGCAGCAGGCCGCCGGTGAGGGGGCACCGCGATGACCGTCACCGAGGACCACGCCCCGGAGATCGGCAAGGCCCGCGCCCGCAAGGAGGACGCGCGCCTGATCACCGGCCGCAGCCGGTACACCGACAACATCGTGCTGCCGGGGATGCTGCACCTGGCGATGGTGCGCAGCCCGCTCGCCCGGGCCCGCATCACCAGCATCGACGCCTCCGCCGCGCGCAGCGCTCCTGGCGTGGTGCGGGTGCTCACCGGCGCCGACCTGGCCGGGGAGCAGGGATCGATGCCGAACGCCTGGCCGATCACCGAGGACCAGAAGGCACCCCCGCACCCGGCGGTAGCCGAGGAGACGGTGAACTTCGCCGGGGAGATCGTGGCGGTGGTGATCGCCCGCTCCCCCGCTGCCGCCCGCGACGCGGTGGAGCTGGTGGACGTGGACTACGAGCCGCTCACCCCGGTGGTCGACCTGGCCACCGCCGCCCGGGACGAGGAGATCATCTACCCCGAGCTGGGCACCAACCACTCCGCCACCTGGGTGTTCGACTCCGCCGAGGCCGGCACCGGCGGGAACGTGAAGGAGGCGATCAGTTCCGCGGAGGTGGTGGTGGAGCGCACGTTCCGCCAGCAGCGGCTGATCCCGGCGTTCATGGAGCCACGGTCCACGGTGGTGGACCCGACCGGGGAACAGATCACCGTCTGGTCGGCCACCCAGATCCCGCACATCCTGCGGGTGATGCTGGCCCTGACGCTGAGCATCCCGGAGTCGAAGCTGCGGGTGATCGCCCCGGACGTCGGCGGCGGGTTCGGCGGCAAGCTGCAGGTGACCCCGGAGGAGGTCATCACCGTGCTCGCCGCCCGGCACACCGGCAAGCCGTGCAAGTACACCGAGACCCGGTCGGAGACCATGGTCGGCGCCCACCACGGCCGGGACCAGATCCAGACGCTGCGGGTCTCGGCCAACCGGGACGGCACCGTGACCGGTCTGGACGTGCACCTGGTGGCCAGCATGGGCGCCTACCTGGGACTGATCACCTCCGGCATCCCGATCCTGGGCGCGTTCATGTACAACGGCATCTACAAGTTCCCCGCCTACCGGTTCGAGTGCACCAACGTGTTCACCAACCAGGTGTGGACGGACGCCTACCGCGGCGCCGGCCGGCCGGAGGCCACGTTCGCCATCGAGCGGATGATGGACGAGCTGGCCACCGAGCTGGGCATGGACCCGATCGAGCTGCGGGAGAAGAACTGGATACAGCACGAGGAGTTCCCGTTCGCCACCGTGGCCTCGCTGGAGTACGACTCCGGCAACTACGAGGCCGCCACGGCGAAGGCGCTGGAGCTGTTCGGCTACGACGAGCTGCGCGCCGAGCAGACCCGGCGGCGGGAGTCCGGTGATGTGGTGCAGCTGGGGATCGGGGTCTCCACGTTCACCGAGATGTGCGGACTCGCCCCGTCCCGGGTGCTCGGCGCGCTCTCCTACGCCGCCGGCGGCTGGGAGCACGCGCAGGTGCGGGTGCTGCCCACCGGGAAGGTGGAGGTGGTCACCGGGGTCAGCCCGCACGGTCAGGGGCACGTGACCTCCTGGAGCCAGATCGTGGCCGACCGGCTCGGCGTGGCGTTCGAGGACGTCGAGGTGCTGCACGGCGACACCCAGGTGTCCCAGCGCGGTCTGGACACCTACGGCTCCCGCTCCCTGGCCGTGGGCGGGATGGCGGTGGTGGCCGCGGCGGACAAGGTGATCGAGAAGGCGAAGGTGGTCGCGGCGCACCTGCTGGAGGCCGCCACCGACGACATCGAGTTCTCCGGCGGGCAGTTCACCGTGCGGGGCACCGACCAGGGTGTGGGCTTCGGGGACGTGGCGTTCGCCGTGTTCTCCGCCCACGACCTGCCGGACGGGTTCGAACCCAGCCTGGACGCCGACGCCACCTTTGACCCGGAGAACTTCTCCTTTCCGCACGGCACCCACCTGGCCGCGATCGAGGTGGACACCGAGACCGGGCAGGTGCGGGTGCGCAAGTACGTGTGCGTGGACGACATCGGGAACGTGATCAACCCGATGATCGTGGACGGGCAGGTGCACGGCGGCCTCGCCCAGGGCATCGCCCAGGCGCTGTACGAGGAGGCGGTCTACGACGACGCCGGCACGTTGCTGACCGGGTCGTTCACCGAGTACCTGGTGCCCTCGGCCCCGGACCTGCCTACCTTCACCACCGACCGCACCGTCACCCCCTCCACCACGAACGCCCTGGGGGTGAAAGGCGTCGGCGAGGCGGGCACGATCGCTTCCACCCCGGCGATCGTCAACGGTGTGCTGGACGCCCTCCGGCACCTCGGGGTCACCGACGTGGAGATGCCGTGCTCGCCCTCCCGGGTGTGGCACGCCATCCAGGCAGCCGGCGGCTCCGGTGACGCCCCGGGCGATACCGGCACCGGTGGAGAGGAGGCCCGGCGATGATCCCGTCGGCGTTCGACTACGAGGCACCCTCGACCGTGGCCGAGGCGCTCGCGCTGCTGGCCGACGACTCCCGGGAGGTGAAGGTGCTCGCCGGCGGGCAGTCGC
>CAZMDO010000386.1:0-2868 GCA_964564445.1 uncultured Ruaniaceae bacterium
GGGAGATCCACGACACCCTGACCCAGGGGTTCTCCTCGGTGAACCTGCTGCTCACGGCCGCCGGCCGGCAGCTGGCCGACCGCACCGACGTCACCGAGCCGGCGCGCTACGTGGAGCAGGCCCGCCAGGTGGCGCTGGACAATCTCGGTGAGGCCCGCAGCCTGGTCCGCGCGCTGGCACCGCCGGACCTGCGCTCCACCTCCCTGACCGACGCCCTGGACCGGCTGGCCGGGCGCACGGTCGCGCCGGTGGTGGCCACCCGCACCGAGGGCGAACCGTTCGCTCTGCCGACCGCGTGGGAGGTGGCGCTGCTGCGGATCGCGCAGTCGGCGCTGGCGAACACGGTGGCGCACGCCGAGGCGGCGCGGGCCACGATCACGCTCACCTTCCTGCCGGGTGAGGTCCGCCTGGACGTGGTGGACGACGGTGTCGGCTTCGACCCGGACGCGCTGCCTCAGGGCCCGGGGCCCGAGGGCGGCTTCGGGCTGGCCTCGATGCGCTCGCGCGCGGCGGAGCTGGGTGGCACGCTGGAGGTGGAGAGCACGCCGGGTGCGGGCACCGCGGTGAGCGTGCGGTTCGCCGACGATGTGGAGCACCAGCACCGATGATCGACCTGTTGCTCGCCGACGACCACCCGGTGGTGCGCGCCGGGCTGCGCGCGGTGCTCGAGCTGGCCGAGGACGTGCAGGTGCGCGCGGAGGCATCCGCGGCGGCGGAGGCAGTGCGTCTCGCTCGGAACCTGCGGGCTGCGGGCACGCTGGACGTGGTGCTGATGGACCTGCAGTTCGGCTCCGAGCTCGCCGGGATCGGCGCCACCGAGCAGATCACCGCGCTGCCGGATCCGCCGCGGGTGCTCATCCTCACCACCTACGACACCGATGCCGACATCCTCGCCGCCGTGGAGGCCGGGGCGGCCGGCTACCTGCTCAAGGATGCCCCGCCGGAGGAGCTGCTCGGCGCGGTGCGCACCGCAGCCGCCGGCCAGTCCGCGCTCGCCCCGGCGGTGGCGCTGCGGCTGATGGACCGGATGCGCTCCCCGGGCCGGGCGCTGTCCGCCCGGGAGATCGACGTGCTCACCCAGGTGGCCGCCGGCCTGTCGAACCAGCAGATCGCCCGGGCGCTGTTCATCTCCGAGGCCACCGTGAAGTCCCACCTGGTGCACATCTACACCAAGCTCGGCGTGGAGTCTCGGACCGCGGCGGCGGCCGAGGCGGCCAAGCAGGGCCTGATCCGGCGCTGACCCCCCGCCCGCACGATCGGCACCCAGCACGCAGCGCTCAGCGGCACCCAGCGCGCAGCGCGCGGCGGCGCTCAGCGCGAGCGCGGTGCCGGCGCCTCGTCGGTGGCCAGCATCCGGTGCAGCAGGTCGACCTGAGCGGTGCTGAGCGCGGCGGCACGCTCGAGCTCCAGGTCGGCCCCCTGCCGTACCGACCACTCGTCCAGGGCACGCAGCACCGCGGCCACCAGCGCCAGCTGCAGGTCGGCCGGCAGGTCGGTGCGCACCTGACCGGTCTCCCGTCCGGTTGCCAGCACCCGGCCCACCCACGCCTCGATCCACCCGATCGTCGCCACCGGTGGTGCACCGCCGGCGTAGACCATCCGGCCGAGCAGCAGCGCGTCCTCGTTGCCGACCAGCACAGTGGTGAGCCGCTGCACCAGGTCACCGACGAGCGACCAGAACCTCCGGCCCGCGAACGCCTCCGGCTCGGGCACCTGCAGCTGCGTCGTCACCCCGGCAGCGAGGTCGGCCACCGCCAGCTCGAACAGCTCCTGCTTGGAGGAGAGCAGGTGGTAGAAGGAGCTCTTGCTCATCGACATCGCCGCGATGATCCGGTTCAGCGACGCCGCCTCGAAGCCCGCCGCGGCGAACTCCTGGGCCGCCAGGCGCACCAGCGTCCGGCGCCGGTGCGGGGCAAGCCGCTCAAGTGCTGTGCTCACTGCTCGAGGGTAACCGTCCGCACCCAGGCTGGACCAGGTGGTCCACACAGGCGTACGGTGGTGTGGACCACCCAGTCCACACCAAGGAGGCGGAGGATGCCGCTCCTGCCCACCACGCTGACCGACCAGATCGAGGCGGCCGCCGACGACCCGCTGCGGGTGCTGGTGGTCGGCGCCGGGATGGCCGGGCTGACCACCGCCCAGCTGCTCCGCGGCGCTGGTCTGCACCCGATCCTCATCGACCGTCTCGCCGACGAGTCGCACCCGGGCTACATGCTCGCCCTGATGCCGATGGTCGACGCGGCGCTGACCGACCTGGACGTCTGGGCGCCCTATCGCGAGCGCAGCATCGAGTTCACCCACTACCGGGCCCGTGCGCACACCGGCCGCACCCTGCGGACCGACGCGATGACCGAGGTGCTGGAGGAGTTCGGGGAGTACCGCGGCATCGAGCGCGGCGAGCTGATCGAGACGCTCAGCCACGCCGGCGCCCCGGTGACCCTCGCCACCACGGTGACCGGGCTGCACGAGGGGAGCCACGCCGTCGAGGTGGTCTGCCGGCACGGCGAGACGCAGGTGAGCCTCAGCGTGGACCTGGTCGTGATCGCCGACGGGATCGGGTCGCGCACCCGCTCCCTGGTCCCCGGCGGCCGGGAGACCACCGGCACCGACACCGGCTGGGGCGGCTGGGTGGTGTGGGCGCCGGAGGATGAGCAGGGCCGGCTCGGCGAGGAGCTCTGGGGCGCGGGCTTCTTCCTCGGCATCTACCCGGTGCTCGGCCGGCGGGGCGTGTTCCTCGGCGGCCCGCACGCACAGACCGCCGCGGGACCGGAGGCGTTCGTGGCCCGGGTGCGCTCGGCGCTGCGGACCATCGACCCGCGGGTGGAGCGCGCGCTGCAGGCGGTGACCGACGACCCGGACCCGTACTAC
>CAZMDO010000387.1:0-2845 GCA_964564445.1 uncultured Ruaniaceae bacterium
TCAGGCCGCGGCCTTCTCCAGGTCGTGCGGGTTGAGCACGCGGAAGAGGAGTGCGGCGAGCGCGCCACCGACCACCGGCGCCACGAAGTACAGCCACAGGCTGCCCCAGGTGAACGCCCCGCTGACGGCGAGGCCGAAGCCGACCGCCGGGTTGAACGCGCCGCCGGAGATGGCGCCGACCGCGGACGCGCCCACGAACACCACCGAGCCGATCGCCAGCCCGTAGAACGAGTTGTCCGGGTGGTCCTTGGAGGTGGCGACGTTGAGCACCACGAACACCAGCAGGAACGTGAAGATGAGCTCGGCCAGGAACGCCGGACCGGTCTCGATCTGCAGGCCCTCGGCCGGCCGCTCCCAGAGCGCCACGCTCAGCAGTGCACCCAGCGCACCGCCGACGAGCTGAGCCACGATGTAGATGACCAGATCGGTCGCCGAGAGCCGACCGCGCAGGAACACGCCCACCGAGACCGCCGGGTTCAGGTGACCACCGGAGATGTGCCCGACGGCGTAGACGAGGACCATGAGCGCGAACCCGATCGGCAGGGCCGCAGCCACTCCCGCGTTCAGGATCGCGACGATCGAGAACACGAACACCAACGTGGCCACACCCTCGGCAAGACCCTTGCGTGCTGACTCAGACATGCGACACCCCTGTAGTGGTCGAGGACGATTCCGCGATTCGGTTGCAGGATTCCGTACGGCGGGCATGGTAGCGCATTCGCACGGGCGCAGGTGGGGGATTCGCCCAGGCGCGCGTGGGGCAGCAGATGCGCACGGGCGCGCCTGGTCTCGCGCGCGGGTTGGGTACCTGAGCGCGCGACCGGGGATGATGGGTTCCTATGACCGTCGTGCAGTGGCTCACCGAGGTGCTGGGCGCCGTGGGCGACGTGTGGACGCTGCGGACGCCGGGGGTGCTCGAGCTCGGTCCCTGGGCGGCGATCCCGGTGGCGGCCGGGGTGGCGGTCCTGGCCGGTATCGCCACGATGCTCGGGCACACGGTGGTGTTCGCCATCAACCGGGTGACCCGGCTGCGGATGGCGGCGGGGATGGTGTTGGGTGCGCTCTACCTGGCCCTGCTGCGCAGCCTGACGGCGGTGGTGATCGGGCTGCTCGCCCTGGCGGTGACCCAAGGCAGTGTGGACGGTGAGCTGCTGGCGGTGACCTACCTGCTCGCCCTGGCCCCGCACGCGCTGGCGTTCCTGGTGTTCGTGCCGCACTTCGGACTGGCGATCGGCAGGCTGCTCGAGGTGTGGGCGCTGGTCTGCCTCGCGGCGCTGCTGGTGCACGTGCTGGCGATCGGGCGGTTGCCTGCGGTGGCCATCGCCGGCGCGGCGTGGCTCACCGGGCAGATGCTCTCCCACCTGCTGGCCAAGCCGATCGCGGTGGTCTCCTCACGCGCCTGGTCGCTGGCCACCGGTCGGGACACGTTCATCACCAGCCAGGACATCCTCGCCGGCGCACCGTTCGTGCCGTTGCAGCGCCAGGAGCAGGCACAGTGATCGAACGCGTCCTGCTGGCCGTGCTGGCGATCGTGCTGCTGCTGGCGTTCCTGGCTCCGATCGAGTCGTTGCGGTGGTGGACACGGCGGCAGGATGAGCCTACCTTGGGGTCGTTCGCGCACAGCGCGGCCGATGACGGCGGAGCCTCCGGGCGTACGAAGGCTCGCCTGTTCGTGGTGTACCTGTCCGGGATCGGCACGGTCGATGGGTTGAGCGGGTCACGCCGGGAGCGTGCCGTGCTCGCGGCGGTGGCGGAGCGGCTACCCGATGCCGTGGTAGCCGCGGACGTCTTCCCGTACGCGGTGGAGAACCGCGGACTCACCCAGCGTGCGACGACCTGGTTCTGGGGCCGGCTGCACCGGTGGCAGCGGGTGCCCGTGGCTGCCTGGCCGGCCAAGCTGATCAATGTGCGCAACGCGCTCCGGGTGCTGGTCTCCGCCGACCCACGGTACGGCCCCACGTTCAACCTCGCGGTGGCCCAGGAGATCACCCGCTCACTGTCCCGGCACGGCTACGACTGGCAGGAGCGGCCGCCGGTGGCGGTGATCGGCTACAGCGGCGGCGGGCAGATCGCGCTGGGGGCGAGCTGGTACCTTGCCGCGCTGGACATCCCGACCTCGGTGGTCTCCATCGGCGGTGTGCTCAGCAGCGATCCCGCACTGAACCGGGTGCAGCGGCTCTGGCACCTGTACGGGTCGCGGGACCGGCTGCACCAGCTCGGACCGGTGGTGTTCCCGAGCCGGTGGCTCTCCCCGCTGTCGGCGTGGAACCGCGCGTTGCGGGAGGGTCGCGTGACTCGCCGACGGATCGGCCCGATGCGGCACATGGGCAACGGCGACTACTTCGACCGGCACCATCGCACCACCGACGGCACCAGCTACCGCAACCTCACCGTCGATGCGCTCGTCGATGCGCTCGGCACCAAGGGCTGAGCAGGAAGTTCCTCGGTACGCTCGAGGGTATGAGCGGCGAGGGTGTGCCGGGCGGGGTGGTCCATGACCTGCCGGACGACCTGCGGGCGGCGTTGACCGCCAGTGCCGGCACGCTCGCCGCCTGGCGGGACATCACCCCGCTCGCGCGCAACGAGTTCATCTGCTGGGTCGAGGACGCCAAGCAGGCGGCCACCCGGGAACGCCGCATCCGGCGCACGCGCGAGGAGCTGGACGAGGGTCAGCGCCGACCATGCTGCTGGCCGGGGTGCTCGCACCGGGAACGCACCGGGCGGTAGTCGGAGAGTCCGCTCCCGGTCGTCCCCACGACCGGCGGGTGCGCACACCACCTGTCGCACGGGCACTCCCGGCCCCCTGGAGACCAGCAGGTACGCACACCGCCTGTCGCACGGGCAC
>CAZMDO010000388.1:0-2844 GCA_964564445.1 uncultured Ruaniaceae bacterium
TCACGCCGGTGGGCTGCCCGCCGGCCAGCAGGGTGCCGGTGACGGTCGCGCTGCCGCCGCTGGCCACCACGCCGACGTCATAGCTGTCCGGGTCCAGACCGACGTCGACGAGGAAGCGGGTGAAGGTGGCCTGGGCGTCCGGCGGCGGGGGCGCGTCCGTGGCGGAGCAGTCGATCGTGCCGCTGCCGGTGGAGCCGGGCTCCGTGGCGCCGCCGTCGGGGCCGGTACCGGGCTCGGGGGCTGGGGCGGGCTCGGGGGCCGGGGCAGGCTGCGGTTCGTTCATCGGTTCCACCGGCAGGCACTGCAGCCGCCGCAGCGCCGGGTCGGTGTAGCTCACGCTGCCGTCGGCGTACAGGCGCAGCGCCGGGCCGTCGCCGTCGCCGTCGCCGACCAGCCAGGAACCGTCCTGCTCCTGCGGCTCGCCGGCGAAGCGGAGGGCGCCGGCCAGCTGTGCTGCCCGGTCGGGTCCGGCGCCGGGATCCAGACCCCAGGCGGGTGCCGTGGCCGGGCCGGTGGGCAGGTCTCCGACGGTGAACACCACCGGCTGGTGTGCGGGCCGCGGCGGGACCTCGGCGTCGCTGGCGTCGCTCACGTCCCCGGCGGACTGGTCGGACGCGTTCGGGCTGGTGCCCTCGGGTCCGCTCTGCCCACCGGTCTGCGGCGCGATCTCTACCGCCCCGGCGTCGGCCGCCTCCTCCTGACCGGCGGCGTCCGCGCTGCCCGCATCGCCCCCGCCCTGCGCGCCGGCACCCCAGGCGTAGCCGCCACTGAGCAGGAGCACGGCCCCCACGGCGGCGGCCGCATAGCGCAACGGCTGGCGGCGCCGGCGCCGGGCGGCGAGCCGGTCGGTAGCGGGGGGTCGCTCGTCGGCGGCAGGCGCACCAGCGAGGGCCGCCGCACCGGCCTGCTGGTCGGGCTGGGCCGCCGCCGCGCCCGCCGGCCCGGCGGTCCGGTCCGCAGCCGTGCGGGCCGCATCTCCGTCCGTTCCCTGTGCCTCCGCCGCCAGCCGCGCCGTGACCGCGGCCCGCACGCGCTCGTGGTCCGGCGCCGGGTGACCAGCCGCAGGGTCGGCGGCGCGCAGCCGCTGCAGCGGGTCGTCCTGGTCGTGGCGGGTCATCTCGGTCTCCAGCGGATCACGCGGCGGGTGGTTCCACCCAGACTGTGTGGCCGGCCTGGCGGGTGTTGCAGCGCCGGCGAGTGGTGCGCCCCACCCGCCTGCCGCCGGCGCACCGGCCTACCCGTACTCACGCCACGCCTACCCGTGCTCACGCCACGCCTCCCGCAGCCGGGCCCGGGCGCGGGAGAGCGCCGCAGCAGCCCCGCCCCGGGTGAGACCGAGCGCATGACCCAGCCCTTCGCCGTCGAGCCCTTCCCAGGCATGCAGCAGCAGCACCTGCCGGTCCCGGGCGCTGAGCCGGCCGAGCACCTCCTGCACGGCGGCGTCGGCGACCGCGAGCGCGGCCGGGTCAGGGGCGTGGGCGCCGTCGTCGGGCAGGTGCTCCACCGGAACGGGGCGACCCTTGCGGCGGAAGTTCGCCAGCAGATACCCGGCGGTACGGTACAGCCAGGCGAGCTCGTGCCCCTCGGGCAGGTCGGCGCGGCGGCGCCAGGCGGTGGCGAACACGTCGGCGCACAGGTCCTCGGCGTCGCTGCCCGCCCCACGGCGCAGCAGGAACCGGTGCACCGCGTCCAGGTGGGTGGTGAAGAGGTCGTCGAACCAGTCCCGCTCCCGCAGCGCGCGCGGCCGGGCAGCAGGCACGGCGCCGGCCTCCTCGGCGTCGCTCATCGCCACCTCCTCCGGCGGGGGTCGGGCACGGGCCTCGTGGTGTCTGTGTCGCGATGGGCCCGATCGTTGCACACCGCCCAGCCGGACGCGTCGCGCCCCGAGCCGTCAGAGGTCCGCCAGGGGCACCTGCGGGTCGGCGAGCCGGTCGGGGTCGATCTCCCGGCCGATGTGCTCGCGCAGCTGGTCCGAGACGTCCCAGATGTTCACGTTCATCGCCGCGGTGAGCACCCCCGAGCGTAGCCAGAACGCGATGAACTCCCCGGAATCGACGTCCCCGCGCAGCACCACCTCGTCGGCCGGGGTGCTGCGCCCGACATACTCCATGCCCAGGTCGTACTGGTCGGTGAAGAAGTAGGGCTGCCAGTCGTAGACGTCGTCGGAGCCGACGAGCACCCGGGCCGCCAGCTTGCCCTGCCGGATCGCGTTGTCCCAGTGCTCCACCCGGATCCGCTCGCCGAGCGCGGTGTTCACGGCATTGGCCACGTCGCCGATGGCGTAGATGTTGTCACCGGCGCGCAGCCGCTCGTCCACCAGGATCCCGTTGTCGACGTCCAGCTCAGCGGACTCCGCCAGGTGGGTGTTCGGCGCGGCCCCGACGGCCACGACTACCGCATCGGCCGGCACGGTCTCCATCCCCACCCGCACGCCGGTGACCGCCTCGGTGCCCTCGATCGCGGCGGCGGACATACCGGTGCGCAGGTCCACGCCGTGGTCGATGTGCAGCCGGCCGAAGTACTCCCCCAGCTGCGGACCGAGCGGACCGGCCAGCGGCACGGTGGCCATCTCCAGCACGGTCACCTCGGTGCCGGCCTGGCGGGCAGCCGCGGCCACCTCCAGCCCGATCCAGCCGGCACCGATGATCACCAGGTGCTTGCCTGCACCGAACGTGGCCTGGATCGCCTCCGAGTCCGGGATGCGGCGCAGCGTGTGCACCCCGGGCAGGTCCATCCCCTCCACCGGCAGGCGGCGCGGGGTGGCACCGGTGGCCAGCACCAGGTCGGTATAGCTCACCTCGGTCCCGGAGGCCAGCCGTGCGGTGCGGTTGTCGGGGTCGATGC
>CAZMDO010000389.1:0-2839 GCA_964564445.1 uncultured Ruaniaceae bacterium
AGTAGCGGCTGACCAGCCGCGCGATCAGGTTCAGCAGCATCACGATGATGATCAGCGTGAGTGCCCCGGCCCAGGCCCGGTCGGCGGCGACCCCGCCCTGGGCGTACTGCCGGTAGACGAACACCGGCAGGGTGGCGATGCGCCCGTCGAAGGCGTCCCAGTTCACGTTGGTGGCGATGCCCACGGTCACCAGCAGCGGCGCGGTCTCACCGATCACCCGGGCGATGGCGATCATCACCCCGGTGGTGATGCCGGCCACCGAGGTGCGCAGCACCACCTTGACGATGGTCAGCCACTTCGGCACCCCGAGGGCGTAGGCAGCCTCGCGCAGCTCGTTCGGCACCAGGGCGAGCATCTCCTCCACGCTGCGGATCACCACCGGGGTCATCAGCACCGCGAGCGCCACCCCACCGATCAGCGCGGACTTGTACGCCGGGCCGAACAGCACCAGGAACACGGTGTAGGCGAACAGGCCGGCCACGATCGAGGGGATGCCGGTCATCACGTCCACCAGCAACGTGATGGCGCGCTTGAGCCGCCCCTGCCCGTACTCCACCAGGTAGATGGCGGTGAAGATGCCCAGCGGGATGGAGATCAGCGAGGCGATACCGGTCACGTAGACGGTGCCGATGATCGCGTGCAGCGCCCCACCGCTGGTCATCGACCCGAACACGCCGACCATGTCGGTGGTCAGGAACTCCCAGCTGAAGCCGGGCAGCCCGTCCCCGACGACGATCGCCAGCAGCGAGACGAGCGGGATCAGGGCGAGCAGGAAGGCCAGGGTGACCAACGCCGTCGCGAGCCGGTCCTTGGCCCACCTGGGCCCTTCCACGATCCGGGAGATCACGGTGATCACGACGGCGTAGCTCACCGCGGTCAGGGCCAGCAGTCCCGCGATGGTCACCGTGGCGAGAAGGGCGAGCAGGCCGGCGGCGAACGCGGCAGTGCCGGCGAGCACGGCGTAGGGCACCCAGCGGGGGAGCCGGCGACGGGTGCGGACGGGCAGCGGCGGGGCGAGGACGGTCATCAGTTGGCTCCGGAGAACTCGGCCCGGCGGTTGATGACCCACCGGGCGATGAGGTTCACGCCGAAGGTCACGGCGAACAGGATGAGGCCGGAGGCGATCAGCGCGTCCACCCCGGTGCTGCCGGCCTCGGGCAGGTGGCTGGCGATGTTCGCCGCGATCGACTGGTGCTGGCCGGGCTGGAGCAGGAAGAAGCTGATCGCATACCCCGGGGAGAGCACCATCAGCACGGCCATCGTCTCCCCGAGCGCCCGGCCCAGACCGAGCATCGCGGCGGAGATGATCCCGGAGCGACCGAAGGGCAGCACCGCCTGGCGGATCATCTCCCAGCGGGTGGCGCCGAGAGCCAGCGAGGCCTCCTCGTGCAGCCGCGGGGTCTGCAGGAACACCTCCCGGATGGTGGCGGTGATGATCGGCAGGATCATCACGGCCAGCACCAGGGCGGCGGTCATGATGTTGCGGGCCGGCGCCTGGTAGCCGGCGAAGATGGGGATGAAGCCGAGGCTGGTGCTCAGCCAGGTGAACAGCGGGCTGACGACCGGCATCAACCACTGGATGCCCCACAGGCCGAAGATCACCGACGGGATCGCGGCGAGCAGGTCGATCACGTAGCCGAGCAGCTGGGCCAGCCGGCGGGGGGCGTAGTGGGAGATGAACAGGGCGATGCCGATGCTCAGCGGCACTGCCACCAGCAGGGCGAGCACCGAGGAGAGCACGGTGCCGAACGCCAGCGGCGCCACCCACGCCCACAGGCCGCGGTCGAGCATGAAGTCGACCTCGGCGAAGACGGCGGCGTCGGCGGTCAGCGCCGGCCAGGCGCGGTAGAGCAGGAACGCGGCGACCGCGGCGAGGATGACGAGGATGAGGATGCCGCTGCCGGTGGAGATGCCGGCGAAGATGCGGTTGCCGAGCCGGCCGTCGGTGCTGGTGCGCAGGGTGGCGGTGTCGGCGCCGGTCCTCGGTTCGGCGCTCTGGGTGGCGGTCACTGGTCCTCCATGGTGGGAAGCGGGCACGCAAGGGGGCCGCACCGGTGTCCGGTGCGGCCCCGAAGCGTCAGCCGGCGGCCGAGATGCTCTCGATCGCGGCCTCGACGCGCTCACGCAGGTCACCGGAGATCGGTGCGGCCCCCGCCACGTCCGGCCGTGCGGCGCGCTGCTGTCCCTCCTCGGAAGCGACATAGCTGAGGTAGCCCTGCACCAGCTCGGCGTGCTCAGCGGACTCATACGTCTGGCAGGCGATGGAGTAGGAGACCAGCACGATCGGGTAGGCACCGGAGGCCTGGGTGTCCCGGGCCAGGTCGATGGTCAGGATCGTGTCGCTGGCGTCCTCGGCCGGCGGGGAGACGTCCACCACGGCGGCGGCTGCCTCCGGGGAGAACGGCACGAACTCCTCGCCCACGCCCACGGCGACCGAGCCGAGGTCGCCCACGCGGGAGGCGTCGGCGTAGCCGATGGTGCCCTCCGCACCGCCGACCACCTCGAGCATGCCGGAGGTCTGCGCCCCGGACTGGGTGCCGCTGATCGGCCACAGGCCGGCCGGCTCGAAGGTCCACTCCTGCGGCGCGGCGGCGGCCAGGTACTCGGTGAAGTTCTCCGTGGTGCCGGAGTCGTCGGACCGGTTCACCGGCACGATCGGCAGGTCGGGCAGGTCCACGTCCGGGTTGGTCTCGGCGATCGCCGGGTCGTTCCAGGTGGTGATCTCACCGGCGAAGATCTGCGCGATCACGCCCGGGGTGAGGTTGAGGTGGGTGTCGTTGAGGCCGGGCAGGTTGTAGATGACCGCGATCGGGCTGATGTACAGCGGCAGCTCGAGCAC
>CAZMDO010000390.1:0-2839 GCA_964564445.1 uncultured Ruaniaceae bacterium
CGTCGGCGAACTCCGGGTCGGTCATGATCGTGGCCGGGTTGGAGTTGACCAGGATCACCCGCAGACCCTCCTCCCGCAGCACCCGGCACGCCTGGGTCCCGGAGTAGTCGAACTCGGCGGCCTGGCCGATCACGATCGGCCCGGAGCCGATCACCAGGACGCTGGACAGGTCGGTGCGGCGGGGCATCAGGCTTCCTTCGCGGGGTCGGGGGACGAGCCGGTGGCGGCAGGGCCGGGGCGGTGGTCTGCGGAGCTGGCGGCAGGATCGCCGGCAGGGCTGGTCATCAGCGCGATGAACCGGTCGAACAGGTAGGCGGCGTCGTGCGGGCCGGCCGCCGCCTCCGGGTGGTACTGCACGGAGAACGCGGGCAGGTCCAGGCACTGCAGACCCTCCACCACGTTGTCGTTCAGGCCCACGTGGGAGACGATCACCCGCCCGTACCGCCCCGCCTCGTGCGGGGCGAGGGACTCGGCACCGATCGGGGCGTCGACGGCGAAACCGTGGTTGTGCGAGGTGACCTCCACCTTGCCGGTGGTCACGTCCTGCACCGGCTGGTTGATGCCGCGGTGGCCGTAGGCGAGCTTGTAGGTGCCGTAGCCGAGCGCCCGGCCGAGGAGCTGGTTGCCGAAGCAGATGCCGAAGAACGGGATCTTCGCGTCCAGCACCTGGCGCAGCAGCGCGATCGGCCCGTCGGCGGTCGCCGGGTCGCCCGGACCGTTGGAGAAGAACACCCCGTCCGCGCCGAGCGCGTCGATGTCGGCGAAGGCGGCGCCGGCGGGCAGCACGTGCACCCGCACGCCCCGCTCGGCGAGGCGTTGCGGGGTCATCGACTTCATCCCCAGGTCCAGTGCGGCCACCACCGCCACCGGCTCCTTGCCCTCGAACGCACCGGTCGGTTCGACGACGTAGGGCGTCTGGGTGGTCACCTCACCTGCCAGGTCCGCACCGGCCATGCCCGGGGAGGCGAGCACCTGCTCGAGCAGCTCAGCGGTGCCGAACTCGCCGGGCAGGTCCGGCAGGGCGTCCCCGGAGAAGATGCCGGCACGCAGCACGCCGCCCTCGCGCAGGCGGCGGGTGAGCGCACGGGTGTCCACCTCAGCGATGGCGACCACCCCCTGGTCGCGCAGCTCGTCCTCCAGCTCGCGGTTGGCACGCCAGCTGGAGGCCCGCCGGGCGGGGTCGCGTACCACGAAGCCGGAGACCCAGATGCGCTGGGACTCCGGGTCCTCGTCGTTGATGCCGGTGTTGCCGATGTGCGGGGCGGTCATCACCACGATCTGGCGGTGGTACGAGGGGTCGGTGAGGGTCTCCTGATAGCCGGTCATCCCGGTGGAGAAGACGATCTCGCCGAAGGTCGCACCACGGGCGCCGTAGGCTCGCCCCTGCATCGCGGTGCCGTCCTCGAGCACCAGCAGTGCCCGCTCGTCGGTGGGGGTCAGACTTGGCTGGGTCACGCTGGTGCGCCCTCTCGGTCGTTGCGTACGTCGCCGTCGAGCACGGTGGCCACACCGCGGTAGAAGGTGGCCACCACCCGGGCGGGGAGCTCTCTGCCGGCGAACGGGGTGTTCTCGCTGGCGGTACGCAGCGCCTCGGGACGCACCTGCCAGCTGCTCTCGGGGTCGATCAGGGTCACGTGCGCCGGCCCCCCCGCGGCCAACGGCCGGCCCTGGTGGGCCACTCGTCCGATCTCGGCGGGCCGGGTGGACAGGGTGCGGGCGACGTCGGCCCAGGTGAACTCGTGCTCACCGGGTTCGATCATCGCGGCGGCGAGCACGCCCACCGCGGTCTCCAGACCGGTCATGCCCATCGCGGCGGCAGCGAACTCGCAGTCCTTGGCCTCCCGGGGGTGCGGGGCGTGGTCGGTGGCGACGATGTCGATCGTGCCGTCCGCCAGCCCGGCCCGCACTGCGGCGACGTCGGCTGCGGTGCGCAGCGGCGGGTTCACCTTGAACTGCGGGTCGTAGTCGCGGACCAGCTCGTCGGTAAGGATGAGGTGGTGCGGGGTGACCTCCGCGGTCACCTGGATGCCTCGCTGCTTGGCCCAGCGGAGGATCTCCACCGACCCGGCGGTGGACACGTGGCAGATGTGCACGCGGGAACCGACGTGCTCGGCGAGCAGCACGTCCCGGGCGATGATCGCCTCCTCGGCCACTGCCGGCCAGCCGGTCAGGCCGAGCTCGGCCGAGACCACGCCCTCGTGCATCAGAGCACCTTCGGTGAGCCGAGGCTCCTGCGCGTGCTGGGCAACCACGCCGTCGAACGCCTTGACGTACTCCAGGGCTCGGCGCATCAGCACCGGGTCGTGCACGCAGTCGCCGTCGTCGGAGAACACCCGCACCGCGGCCGCAGAGTCGGCCATCGCGCCCAGCTCGGCAAGCTGGGTGCCGGCTCGGCCGACGGTCACCGCACCGATCGGGCGCACCTCCGCCCAGCCGGCGTCCTGGCCGAGGCGCCAGACCTGCTCCACCACACCGGCGGTGTCCGCGGTCGGAGTGGTGTTGGCCATCGCGTGCACGCAGGTGAACCCGCCCGCTGCGGCCGCCCGGGTACCGGAGGCGACCGTCTCGGCGTCCTCCCGGCCGGGCTCGCGCAGATGGGTGTGCAGGTCCACCAGCCCGGGCAGGGCGACCAGGCCGTCGGCATCGATACGGACCGCGTCAGCCGGCGCACGCTCGGCGGCCTGCGCGCCGGTGGCGGCGATCGTGCCGCCGTCCAGGAGCAGGTCGCTGCGCTCTCGGCCGTACAGGGCGGCACCCTGGATCAGGTAGGAGGTCACGCGGGGGTCCCTTCGTCGGTGCCGGCCAGCAGCAGGTAGAGCACGGCCATCCGGACCGCCAC
>CAZMDO010000391.1:0-2835 GCA_964564445.1 uncultured Ruaniaceae bacterium
CTGGACACCCGCGGCGGGCTGGTCGGCTGGGCCTCGCTGTTCGGGAAGGTGGTGCTGCAGGGGATGGGCATCCGTCGCCAGCTGCCCGCACCGAGCTCGATCGAGTTCTGGCGCGGCCGAGAGGTGCACGTGACCTGCTCCCAGCCCGAGCAGGTGCAGGTCGATGGTGACCTGATCGGCGAGGCGACCGAGCTGACCGCCTGGGTGCAGCCCAGCGGGCTGCGGGTGCGTACCCGCTAGCACGACGGCGCAGGTCACCGTGGCCCCACCCGCTCACCGCCTACGGCGCACCACTCACGCGACGGCGCAGGTCACCGTGCTCTTGCCGGCTGCGCGCCACCTCCTCACGGTTTCTCCGCAGCCGCGCTCTACGCTGGTGCGGATGCCCACCACCCTCCGCGCCCGCCGCCGGCCTGCCCTCGCCGCCGTGGCGGTGACCGTGCTCAGCCTGCTGCTGACGCTGCTGGGCACTACCGCACCGGCCGCCGTCGCCTCGCCGACCGTGGCCACCCCCGCCTCGGCCGCCTCGACCAGCGGGCACGCCGCCAGCGCACCGGCCCTGGGCACCGACCCCGGGGCACCACTGGTAGTCATCGGCGTCTCCGGGCTGGCCTGGTCGGACCTGGGTGAGCACACCCCCGCCCTGGCGTCCTTCACCGACGATGCGATCGGCTCCCTGGTGGTCCGCAGCGTGCACCCGGTGACCTGCCCGGTGGACGGCTGGCTAGCCCTGTCCAGCGGCAGCCGCGCCGCCGACGAGCGGGGCCCGTGCCGGGCGCTGGCCGAACCGGTCTCCGGGGAGCTGCCGGACTGGGAGGACCTCACCGCGCAGGTGGCCGAGCAGAGCTACGACGCCCGGCTGGGCCTGCTCGGCTCGGTGCTGGCGGCAGGTCAGGTACCGGCCACCGCGATCGGTCCGGGCGCCGCGATCGCCCTGGCCCAGCCGGACGGCACCGTGACCGGCTACCGGCCGCTGGCCGATGACGGGCTCACCGCGCAGGTCGCCGAGGCCTCCGCCGACTCCGACCTGCTCGTGATCGACGCCGGCAGGATCGTGGACCCGGAGACCGTGCCCGAGGTCGAGGACAGCGACAGCGTGACCCGGCCCGAGGCGCTCCCCCGCCAGGACCAGGTGCAGCTGGTGGACGACCGGCTGGCGCAGATCCTCGACGGGCTGCGGGAGGCCTCGGCGGACGGGCCGATGCCCACCGTGATGCTCGCCGGGGTGGCCGACTCCGGGGAGTCCGGCCTGCGGGTGCTGGCGGTCGCCGGCCCGGACACCCCCGCCGGGCTGCTCACCTCCAGCTCCACCCGGCAGTCCGGGTACGTGATGGCCACCGACCTGTTCACCACGGTGGTGCAGCACTTCGGCCTGACCGAGGAGGTGCCACCGGGGGCGGCGATGGGCGCCCCGGTCGTGGTCCGGCCCGGTCCGGCCGAGGACGGCGGAGCTCGCCTGGAACAGGTCATCGACGCCGATCTCCACGCGCAAGCAGTCCGCCCGATCGTGCCGGTCTACTTCCTCCTGCTGGTGCTGGTGAACCTGGCGCTGTTCGCCACGGTGACCCTGGTGCTGAAGCGCTCCACCGCGAACCGGATCGGCACCGCCCTCTCCCGCCGGTTCGGCAGCCGCCGCGGGGTGGAGTGGCTGCGCCGCCGGCTGAACCGTCCGGTGCCGGCGCTGCACACGCTGCGCGTGGTGGCCCTGGGCATCGGCGCGCTGCCGATCTCCTCCTTCCTTGCCAACCTGCTGCCCTGGTGGCGGGCGCTGCCGCCGGTGCTGGCGCTGGCCGCCCTGATCCTGGCGATCGACGTGCTGCTGGTGACCGTCGCCCTGCTCGGCCCGTGGCGGCGGCACACGTTCGGGCCGGCGGCCTTCGTTGCCGGCGTGACCGCCGTGGTGCTCGCCGTGGACGTGGTCACCGGCGCCACCCTGCAGGTCTCGGCGGTGATGGGCATCTCCGCGCTCGTCGGTGCCCGGTTCTACGGGATGAACAACACCTCGTTCGCGCTGTTCACCATCGCGACGCTGATGGTCACGGTCGTGGCGGCCAATCCGCTGGTGCTGGCCGGTCGGCGCCGGCTGGCCGCCGCCGTGGTGGTCACCATCGGCGTGGTGGCCGCAGCACTGGATGGTGCGCCGGCCTTCGGTGCCGACTTCGGCGGGCCGCCGGCACTGCTGGCAGCGTTCGGGGTGATGGCCCTGCTCGCTCTCGGGGTGCGGCTGACCTGGCGGCGGGTGCTGGCCGTGGTGGTGGTGGCCGGGCTGGCCTCGGTGGCGCTCGCGTTCGTGGACTGGCTCCGGCCACCGGAGGACCGCACCCACCTGGGCCGGTTCTTCCAGACGGTGCTGGACGGCGGGCTGTGGGAGGTGATCTGGCGCAAGCTGGACCAGAACATCTCCATCGTGTTCGGCAACCGGCCGCTGACCATCCTGGCGATCTGCGGCGTGCTCACCGTGGTGTACGTGCTCGCCCGGCCGATCCGCGCCGCGATCACCTCACCGCGCGGCGGCGAGTTCGCCTGGCTCTCGGCGGGGAACCCGATCTCGGGGATGGGCCGGGACGCACCGATGCTCAAGCCCGGCCTGGTGGCGATGGCGGTGGCGCTCGGGGTGGGGCTGGCGATCAACGACTCCGGGATCGCGATCGCGGCGATCGGCGTCTCGCTCGGGGTGCCGCTGCTGATCGCGGCCACCACCACCTGGATGCTCAGCCTGCGCGACCTGCCTGCCGAGGCGGTGACCGGGGTCGCCCCGGGGGAGGCTCAGTCCGAGCCGGAGGCCGAGGAGTCCTGACCGGTGCGGGGCGCCGGAGCCCCGCCCTGCTCGCCACC
>CAZMDO010000392.1:0-2834 GCA_964564445.1 uncultured Ruaniaceae bacterium
CCCCGCCCGGCACCTGCGGCGCCCCGCCCGGCACCTGCGGCGCCCCGCCCGGCACCTGCGGCGCCCCGCCCGGCACGGGGATCTCCGCCCGCACCCGGTACCCGCCGCCGCTGCGCGGACCCGCGGTCAGGGTGCCGCCGAGCATGGTGGCCCGCTCCCGCATACCGAGCAGCCCGTGCCCGGCACCGTCGGAGGTGGCGGCGGCGCCACGACCGTCGTCCTCGACCTGCAGCACCAGGCTGGCCGGCGTCCACTGCACCAGCACGGTGGCGCTGGCGCCCGGGCCGGCGTGCTTGAGGATGTTCGTCAGCGACTCCTGCGCGATCCGGTAGATCGTCAGACCTGCGCCCGGCGGCAGCGCCCGCGGCGTGCCCATCCGCACCAACGAGACCTCCAGCCCGGCGTCGCGCACGTGCGCCACCAGGGCGTCCAGGTCCGCCTGCGCGGGCTGCGGCGCGAGCGCCACGTCACCGCCGCCCTCCGCGCGCAGCACGCCGAGGATGCGGCGCATGTCCGCCAGCGCGTCCCGCCCGGTCTCGGAGATCGTGGTCAGCGCATGCGTGGCCGCCTCCGGTGAGGCGGCCGCCGCGTACCGGCCGCCGTCGGCCTGGGCGATGATCACCGACAGCGAGTGCGCCACGATGTCGTGCATCTCCCGAGCGATGCGGGCACGTTCGGCGGCGGTGGCGATCTGGGCCTGCTGGTCCCGCTCCACCTCCAGCCGCGCTGCGCGTTCGGCGAGCGTCTCGATCTGCACCACCCGAGCACGACGCATCAGCCCCACCGCCCAGGACGCGATCACCAGGGCGCCGAGCAGCCCGGCGATCGTCAGCGCGGTGACCACGGTGCTCAGGTCGAGCAGCGGGGCGGAGACGGCCAGGTACCACCCGGCCACGATCAGGCAGCCCAGCAGTGCCGAGCCCAGGGCGGTGCGCCTGGCCCACACCGGCCCGTAGACGGTGACCGAGTACAGCGCCACGAAGATCACCAGGTCCGAGCCGGTCAGGATCACCCCGGCGAGCACGTGCGCGAGCGCCATCGCATAGACCGCGACCGCCGAGCCGACCGGTCGGGTACGCCGCCAGGCCAGCGCGGCCGGCATGCCCAGGCTGGTCAGCGCCGCCACCACCGCACCCACGGTGGTGCCCATCGAGACCCCGATCACCAGCGACATCGGGCCGAGGGTGAACACCAGCGCCGCCGCAATGATGGCGTCGACGACGAACGGCGAGACCTGCGAGGGTCTGGCGCGTGGCGGCGGGGGCGGGGAGGTCACGTTTCCAGCCTACGAGCGGCCGGCCCGGCACGGCGTCCGTCCGCAGGAGGAGCGCGACGGCGGAGCATCAGTCGGCGGGGGTATCGCCAGGTTGTGGACAACTCACCGGGATCGACCCCCTTTCCGGGTGGTGCTGTGGATAACCCGGGAGGCGGGGTGCTGGGGCGGCAGCCTGGGGCGATGGAGATCGAACCTGTCACCCCGGAAGAACCGCTGCGCACCGACGCCGACCTGCTGCGTTGGGCGCGATTCGTCAACCACGGTGTGCACCCGCGGCGGCGCACCCTGTGGGTGCTGCTGCTGGACGAGGAGGATGTGCCGCTGCCGGTGATCATCCCGATCGAGGACGTCCCCGACCTGCCGGACGCCGAGGGCACCACGCGCATCGCCGAGGCGCTCGGCTCGGTGATGGCCGACTCGGCACCGGAGGGCAGCGTGGTGCTGCTGCTGGAGCGGCCCGGTCCGCCGAACCGTGCGCAGGCCGACCACGCCTGGCACACGATGCTGCGCTGGTCGATGTCCGAGGCCGGCGTACGGGTGCGGGCGGTGTTCCTGGCCGCGGCCGGTGAGGTGCTCGCGTTCGCGCTCGACGACGCAGCCTGAGTTCCGTATCGAGCGGACCGTGCGTGCGCGCGCGGCTCCCGGTCGGCGCCGGTGCCGTGCGCGGTCAGACCGGCTCGATCAGGCTCGCATCGTTGTTGCGCACGGACCCCACCCGGGGCGAGACCTCGTACCAGCTGAGCGGCGGTGAGGGCTGCTCCAGCACCGCCAGCGCCTCGTCCGTGCCGGTGAGGTCGCCCGCGAGCCAGGCGTCTGCCTCCTCCTCGGCGAGCACCACCGGTTCCCGGTCGTGGATCTGCTCCAGGCCGCCGCGGGCGTCGGTGGTGACGATCGTGGTGGAGAGCACCCACCGGTCCGGATCTCCCTTCTCCTTGCTCGGGTCCGGCCACCAGGCATAGAGGCCGGCGAAGGCGAGCGGGGCGCCGTCGGTGCGGTGGATGTAGAACGGCGTGCGCCGGGGCTTGGACTGCCCGGGCACCTCCTCCTTGAGCCACTCGTAGTAGCCGTCGGCCACCACCAGGCAGCGGCGCTTCGCCAGCGACGGGGCGAACGAGCGCTTCGTGGCCAGGGAGTCCGAGCGGGCGTTGAACATCCGGGACCCGATGCTCAGGTCCTTCGCCCAGCCGGGCACCAGCCCCCACCGGGCCAGGTGCATCTCCCGCCGGACCGGGAGGAGCTGCTCGCCAGGTGGGGTGCCCTGGGCGGGCGGGGCTGCGCCGTCGCCTGCGGCGCCGCGTTGGGCGGGCGGGTTGCCCTCGGCGGGTGGGGCTACGCCGTCACCTGCCGTACCGCGTTGGGCGGGTGGGGTGCTCTGGGCGGGCGGGGCTGCGCCGTCGGTGGTGGCCTTTGGGGTGCGCTCGATGATCACCCGCGCACCATCGGTGGGCGCCACGTTGTAGCTGGCCGGCGCCTCCCGCGCGGCCTCGCTGATCTCCTCGACATCGAACGCATCGGCCAGGTCCTGGGCCTCCCGGAACGAGGCATACCGTCCGCACAT
>CAZMDO010000393.1:0-2822 GCA_964564445.1 uncultured Ruaniaceae bacterium
CCGGCGAGCAGGGCTGCCGTGGCGGCGGTCGCGAGCACAGCCGACAGCGAGCGGGGTGTTCTCAGGGCCACAGGGCGCAGTCTATGCATGCCGGCTGCGTGCTCAGCCCTGCGGGCGCAGCGCCACCGCGAGCGCCTCGACGGCCAGCAGCGGGGCGGCATTGGTGGCGAGCCGCTCCCGAGCGAGCCCCACGGCCGCCATCCGGCGCAGCGACTGCTCCGCGCTGGTGGTCCGGGCCTGCTCGGCGACGGCATCGGCCTCGGCGGAGTTCACCAGCTCCGACCCGGCCTGCAGCTGGGTGATGAGCACGTCCCGGTAGAAGGAGAGCAGGTCCACCATGGACCGGTCGAGCAGGTCGGTCAGTGCCCGCTTGCCGCGCCGCTTCTGGTCCTCCTCGAGCACCCGCACCTGGGCGCGCAGCGCCGGCGGCACCCGGCCGCCCTCCGCCACGCCGAGGGCGCGCAGTAGCGCGGCCCGCTCGGTGGCGTCCCGCTCGGCGGTGGCGGCCTTGGACTGCTCGATGGCGTCGTCGACCAGCTCCTGGGCGGCGAGCACGGCATCACCAACCCCGCGGATACCGGTGGCCAGGCGCAGCACCTTGCGCCGGTAGTCCCGTTCCTCCGGGTGCAGCGCCAGGCGCCGGGCCACCCCGATGTGCGACTGCGCGGCCCGGGCGCACTCCAGCGCGAGCCCTGGTTCCACCCCGTCGCGGGCCACCAGCAGGTCGGCGACCGCCTGCACCGGCGGCACCCGCAGGTTCACCAGCCGGCAGCGGGAGCGGATCGTGGGCAGCACGTCCACCGGGCTGGGGGCGCACAGGATCCACACCGTGCGCTCCGGCGGTTCCTCGATCGCCTTCAGCAGCACGTTCGAGGTGCGCTCGGGCATCCGGTCGGCGTCCTCGACGATCAGCACCCGGTACCGGCCCTGGGACGGGGCGCGCTGGGCGAGCAGCACCCAGTCGCGCACCTGCTCGACGAGGAAAGTCTTGGCGTCCGTGCTCAGCACCGCCACGTCGGCGTGCGTGCCGGCGAGCACGGTGCGCACCTGGTGCCCCTGGCCGGCGGTGTCCGCCGGGTCCTGCAGGGCGGCGGCGAACGCCCGCGCGGCCACCGAGCGGCCGGAGCCCGGCGGCCCGGTGATCAGCCAGGCATGGGTCATCGCGGTCGGGCTGGCCACCGCGGTGCTCAGCGTCTCGATCGCCTGCTCCTGCCCGACCAGGCCGCCCCACACGCTCACTGCTCCCCCTCCCCCGGAGCCGTCCGCTCGGGCGCGCTCCGCGCATGCCGCACTGCCCCGGCGGAGACGCCGAGCAGCGGCGCCACCCGCACCCGCACCGCAGCGGCCAGCTCGTCGATGCCTCGCGCGGCGTCCAGCACCAGCCAGCGCCGGGGATCCTGGGCGGCGCGGTCCAGGAACGCCTGCCGGGTGCGGGTGTGGAACTCCCCGCCGGCGCGCTCCAGCCGGTCCGGGTCGTCGGTGAGGCGCTGCGACAGGTGGGCGGGGTCCAGGTCGAGCAGCACGGTGACCGCCGGCAGCAGGTGCCCGGTGGCGAACAGGGAGAGCTCTTCGACCTGCTGCGCGGACAGCTCCCGCCCGCCCCCCTGGTAGGCCACCGAGGAGTCCAGGTACCGGTCGGTGAGCACCACGGCGCCACGCTCCAGCGCCGGGCGCACCAGCGAGGCCACGTGGTGGGCCCGGTCGGCGGCGAACAGCAGCGCCTCGGTGCGGGCGTCGATGTCCGGCCCGTGCAGCAGCACCTGGCGCAGCGTGCGGCCCAGCTCGGTGCCGCCCGGCTCGAAGGTGCGCACCACCTCCCGGCCGGTGGCCTGGGTGACCCACTCGGCCAGGCGGGACAGCTGGGTGGTCTTGCCTGCGCCGTCGCCGCCCTCGAAGGAGATGAAGAGTCCGCTCACCCGAGCACCCTAGCCGGGACCACCCACAGGCGGCGGCACCGTCCCCAGCGCCATCACTCCCCCGGCAGGTGCACGCCGAGCTGCCGGCGCGCCTCGTCCATGGTCGCCATCACCGCGACCGTGCCGGCCCAGGTGTGCAGCGGCGACTCCTGCTCACCGGCGTGCACGCGCCGGGCCACCTCCGCGGCCTGGTACTCGAACCCGCTGCCGACGGCGGGGCGCACCTGCCGTTCCTGCCCCTCGCGGGGTCGGATGGTCAGTGTGGAGGGGGCGTAGAAGGTACCGGCGATCTCCACCCGTCCTTGGCTGCCGGTCACCACGGCGGCGTTCGGGGTGGCGGCGGTCATGCCGGCACCCAGGATGGCCAGCGCATCGGAGCCGTAGCGCAGCGTGATCGACTCGCTGGCGTCCACCCCGGTCTCGGTGAGCGTGCCCAGAGCGCAGATCTCGTCCGGGACGCCGAGCACGTCGTGGGCGAAGGAGACCGGGTAGACCGTCAGGTCCAGCATCGCCCCGCCGGCCAGGTCCGGGTTCTTCAGCCGGTGCGAGGCGGGCACGTGGTCCAGCGCCTGCCCGTGCTCGGCGGTGAGCATCCGCACCTGGCCGATCTTCCCGGCTGCGAGCAGCTCCCGGAGGGCGACCATGTGCGGCAGGAACCGGGTCCACATCGCCTCCATCGCGAACAGGCTCCGCTCGGCGGCGGCGTCGAACAGCTCGCGGGCCTCGGCGGCGTTGCGGGTGATCGACTTCTCCACCAGCACCGGTTTGCCCGCCTGCAGGGCGAGCAGCGCATGCTCGGAGTGCTCCGAGTGCGGGGTGGCGATGTAGACCGCCTCGACCTGCGGATCGGCGACGAGCTCGGCATAGCTGCCATACGCCGTCGGGATGGCGTGCTCGGCGGCGAAC
>CAZMDO010000394.1:0-2806 GCA_964564445.1 uncultured Ruaniaceae bacterium
GCCTCCCACCACGGCTACGACTGGTCCCATGGGCGCTCAGCCTACCGAGGCCCGCAGCCTGCCCGTGCACACCGCCGGCTGCTGAACAGCCAGCTCGGCCACCGGTCGGCGGGCGGCACCGCCCACACCCCTGGACCCGCGGACCGGAGGCGGGCACAGCTATCCTGGACCGGTGACCGTCATCGACCGCGCCCGCCGCCTGCGTACCTGGCTGGGTGAGCTGTTCCGGTTCGGCACCGTCGGCATGGTCGCCTACGTGGTGGACATCGGTCTGATGAACCTGCTCCGGTTCGGCCCGGGCGAGGTGCTCGGGCACAAGCCGCTGACCGCCAAGGTCATCTCCGTGTCGGTGGCGGTGCTGGTGGCCTGGCTGGGCAACCGGCACTGGACGTTCGCCAGCAAACGGGGCCCGCAGACCGCCTCCGCCCGCAGCCGTGAGCTGGTGCAGTTCGTGGCGGTCAACCTGGTCGGCATGGCGATCGGCGTGGGCTGCCTGGCGGTCTCGCACTACCTGCTCGGGTTCACCTCACCGCTGGCGGACAACATCTCCGCGAACGGGGTGGGCCTGGTGCTCGGCACCGCGTTCCGCTACCTGGCCTACCGGTACTGGGTGTTCACCGGCGACGGCGCCGCCGCCCCACCACCACCAGCGCCCCCGGTGGCAGCACAGAGTTCGGATCGAGCCGCTTCGGAACGGCACTGAGGAAGATCGCGAACACCGGCGGGCGCCGCTGAGCCAGCTCCAGACGACCACCGTCGGCGGTGACCAGGTCGCGCGCCAGCGCGAGTCCCAGCCCGCTGCCCCGGCCCGCGGTCACGTGCCGCTCGAAGATCCGCGGCGCCAGGTCGTCACTGACCCCCGGCCCCTCGTCGGCCACCTCGATCACCACACCGGTGTCCGAGCCGGACTTGGAGTCCCGCACCCGCACGCTGGTGGTGCCCTCCCCGTACTTGAGGGAGTTCTCGATCAGCGTGGCCAGCGTCTGCGCCAGTGCCCCCGGGGTGGCGAACACGGACACGTCGTCGCCGGCGTCGAACTCCAGGGTGCGGCCGTCGCGCAGGTAGGTCTGCGACCACTCCTCCGCCTGCTGGGCGAAGACCTCCTCGAGGCGCAGTGCCTCGGTGGTGCCGCCGTCGGCCTTCCGGGAGGCCTTGAGCAGGTCGTCGACCACGTGCACCAACCGCTCCACCTGCTCCAGGGAGATGCGGGCCTCCTCACGCACCTCCTCGTCCTCGGAGACCATCTGGATCTCCTCCAGGCGCATGCTCAGCGCGGTCAGCGGGGTGCGCAGCTGGTGGGAGACGTTCGCGGCGAACTGCCGCTCGGCGGCGATCCGGCCGGCCAGCCGGTCGCTGGTGCGCACCAGCTCGGCACCGACGAGGTCGATCTCCTCCACCCCGGAGGACTCCAGCCGCGGGCGCACCTGCCCGGAGCCGATCTGCTCCGCGCTGGCGGCCAGGTAGATCAGCGGCGCCGCCAGCCGGCGCGCCGACCACAACGCCACCATCGCCGCGAGCGCGAACGCCACCAGCGAGGCGACCACCACCAGGATCACCACCCGCGCCGCACGCCAGAACACCAGCGCCCCGCTGATCTCCAGCACCACGTGCGCCCCCGAGGGCGAGGTGGACTCCGCGCCGTAGGTGCGCTCGCCCAGGTCCGGGCCGGCGGAGACCACCGTGCCGTCCAGGTTGGTCACGGTGATCCGGGCCGGGGTCTCGCTGTCGGCCTCCACCCAGCGTTCCAGGAACTCGGTGTCGATCGGGTAGTTCATGTTCACCCGGGTCTCCACCGCGCGGGTGACCGACTGGGTGCGCAGTCGCAGGTTCTGGTCCAGGTTCTCCCGGGTGTACAGGGCGCCGAAGATCGACATCGGCACGCCGAGGAGCAGGACCGCGACGGTCACCGCGGCCATGGCGGCCGTCAGTACCCGTCTGCGCAGGTCAGCTCACCCCGTTCTCGAACCGGAAGCCCATGCCCCGCACGGTGGAGATGTACCGGGGGGCGTTCGCGTCGTCACCGAGCTTGCGACGCAGCCAGGAGACGTGCATGTCCAGGGTCTTGGTGGAGCCGGTGGGGTCGGAGGCCCACACCTCGCGCATCAGTGCGTCCCGGGAGACCACCGAGCCGGCCTCCCGCACCAGCACGCGCAGCAGGTCGAACTCCTTGGCGGTCAGCTGCAGCTCGCGGGTCGCCTGGAAGGCGCGGTGGGCGGCGACGTCCACCCGCACGTCCTGGGCGGCGATCTCGTCGCTCTCCTCGCCCTCCGCACCGGCGCGGCGCAGCAGCGCCCGCACCCGGGCGAGCAGCTCGGCCAGCCGGAACGGCTTGGTCACGTAGTCGTCGGCGCCGGCGTCCAGGCCCACGACCAGGTCCACCTCGTCCGCGCGCGCGGTGAGCACCAGGATGGGCGTGGTCAGCCCTTGGTTGCGGATCCAGCGGGCGACGTCCAGGCCGTCCATGTCCGGAAGTCCGAGGTCGAGCACGAACAGGTCGGCCTGGGCGGCGTCGTCGATGGCGCCGCGGCCGGTGCCGTGCACGGACACGTCATAGCCCTCACGCGTCAGAGCCCGAGCCAGCGGCTCGGCAATGGCCGGGTCATCTTCTGCTAATAGAACTCGGGTCACAGTGTCATGCTAATGCCACGATCTCGCTCGTGGCGCCCTCTTCGGGAATTGCGGCGCGTGCCACACCTGAGCGCCTATGGCCCAGGTGGCGGCGCCGGCGGCCCAGTGGCGGCGCCCGCGGCCCGGGTTGGCGGCGTGTGCCAGTGGGCTACGGCGTGTCGCCGCGCCGGCGGCGCAC
>CAZMDO010000395.1:0-658 GCA_964564445.1 uncultured Ruaniaceae bacterium
TCGCCCCGTCGAACTTCGTGCCCGGGATCGACGCCAGCCCGGACAAGATGCTGCTCACCCGGATCTTCTCCTACGCCGACGCGCACCGCTACCGGGTGGGCACCAACCACGCCGAGCTCCCGGTGAACGCCCCGAAGTGCCCGGTGCACTCCTACGCCAAGGACGGTGCCATGCGGTACAGCTTCTCACCCGCCACCTCCCCGGTGTACGCCCCGAACTCCAAGGGCGGCCCCGCGGCCGATGCCGGGGCGGCCGGTGAGGGCAGCTGGGACTCCGACGGCGAGCTGGTGCGTGCCGCGCACGAGCTGCACACCGAGGACGACGACTTCGGCCAGGCCGGCACCCTGGTGCGCGAGGTGCTCGACGACGCCGCCCGGGAGCGCCTGGTCGGCAACATCGCCGGCAGCGTGAGCAACGTGGCCTCGGACGAGATCCGCGAGCGGGCGTTCCGCTACTGGGAGAACGTCGACGCCGACCTCGGTCGGCGGGTGCGGGAGGCCGTGTCCGCGCTGCGCGGCACCGTCCCGGTGAGCTGACCTGCCGCCGGGTCGGCCCTGCTGGACCAGTACGACGGGGGGCCCCCCCCGCCCCCGCGGGGGGGGGGCGGCGGGGGGCCCCCCCCGGGGGGGGGGGGGGCGGCCCCGCCCCCCGCCCCCCC
>CAZMDO010000395.1:668-2806 GCA_964564445.1 uncultured Ruaniaceae bacterium
AGTGATGCCACTGGCATCACCCCGGAGGCCTCCTCCGGCACCGCCGCCCCGGTGCTTCCAGTGGAATCACCCCCGGAGATCTCCCCGGCACCGCGGTCCTCGTGTTTCCAGTGGAAGCACCCCCGGTGCGCTCCCCGGCCCCGGGGGGGCCCGGGCTGCCCCTCTCGCACGGCGCCCCCCCCCCCCCCCTGTGGCGGCCCGCCGTCGTGCATCGCCCCTGGAGCGGGGCGGGCTCGCCCCGGAACCCGGCCACCGTGCCCACCCGGCGGTCGCTGCCCACCCGGCGGTTGCTGCCCACCGGGCGGTCGCTGCCCAGGCGGCCGGTCGCGAGGGCCGTGGGGGCGGCAGGGCCTGCCCTAGTCTGGGCGTGGTCGAGGCGAGGACGAGGCAGCGATGACAGAGACATTCCCCGGCGACGGGGCACAGCAGCAGGGTGAGGACCAGGCGTTGCGGGCGACCAGCGCCCGGTACGGGGCGTTCACCGACGCGGTGGTGGCGATCGCGATGACGCTGCTGATCCTGCCGCTGATGGAGCTGGTGCCCGAGGCAGCCGAGCAGGGACTGACCGCCGGTGAGCTGCTCGCCGAGCACGACGGGCAGTTCCTCGCCTTCGGGCTCAGCTTCGTGATGATCGGCATGTTCTGGTTCATCCACCACCGGGTGTTCCGGGCGGACACCCCGCACGACGGGCGCCGCGGCGTGGTGAACCTGGCCTGGATGGCCACGATCGTGTTCCTGCCGGTGGCCACCGCGATGACCGGGTCGTCGATGCCCACCGACCGGGTGATGATCGCGCTCTACATCGGCACCCTGGCGCTGAGCAGCTGGCTGCTGCTGGTGCTCTCCGGCCTGGAGCTGCAGGGGCGGCGCCGCGCCCACCTGGTCACGCCGAGCCGCACCCTGCTGGCCGCCCCGCTGGCGATGTCGCTGCTGTTCACCCTCGCCCTGGCGCTCGCCGAGGCGTTCCCGGAGGTCAGCTTCTTCTTCCTCTTCCTCATGGTGCTCACCGGGCCGCTGCGTAGTGTGCTGATCCGTCTGGGCGTGCGGGATCCGGAGCCTGTGGCCCCACCGGCCTGACCGGGTCGCGCTGGTCGGCACGCAGGTCGGGGCCCTGGTCGGCATGCTGGTCGGAACTCCTCGTCTGCGCCGGTCGTTGGACAGGGGGCACGCCCGGGCCGGGACCCTGCTGGTGGAGCGAGCACGCCCGGCCGAGCCCTGGACCTCGACGAGAAGGAGCAGTCCGATGAAGTGCCCCGTGGACGACGCCGTGCTGGTGATGAGCGAACGATCCGGGGTGGAGATCGACTACTGCCCCACCTGCCGCGGGGTCTGGCTCGACCGCGGCGAGCTGGACAAGATCCTCGACCGGGCGGCGCAGGACCAGCCGCAGCCGGGGTATCCGCCGGCACAGCCGGGCTACCCCCCGCAGCAGCCCTACCGGCGCCGTGGCGGCTTCTTCGGCTCGGCACCCTCGGCCCCGTCCCCGGACGACTACTACCGGGGTGGGCACGGCCGGCCGCGGCGCCGTCGGAGCTGGCTCGACGACCTGTTCGACTGACCTCGAGCCTTCCGGCCCTCGCCGCCCCGGGCGCTACCGGGTGACCGGCACGGTCACCGGCTCGAGGCCGGGGAGGGTGACCTGGACCTCGGTCGCACCGGTCGGCAGCGGCGGGTACAGCACCGTCTGCGCGCGCGGATCCGGCCCGGCGAACCGCACCGAGGTGCACACGCACCGCTCCTCGGCGTCCTGGTAGTCACCTTCCGGCACGGCGGCGGTCACCGGCAGCAGCTGGGTGTCGGACCCGGGCAGCTGCAACGCCGGCTGGTGGTACCAGGACCTGCCTTCCATGCCGAAGAGTGCCTCACCGTCGGCGGCGGTCAGCTAGTAGTGCAGGACGGTCGCGTCCTCGGTGGCGCGGACCCCGGTGACCGCGAAGGTCACCTCGTCGGAGTCGAGGCCGGAGCTGATGCCGAGGCTGACGCTGCCGCTGGTGGAGGCGAGCACCTCGGGTGGGCTGTAGGCGTCGAACACCTCGGCGCTGCGGTCCCGGGGTTCGGGTGGGCCGGTGGGGGTGGCGGTGGGTGTGCTGGCACCGGCGCTGCTGCTCGTGGCGGAGGTCGGTTGCGCATCGTCGGAA
>CAZMDO010000396.1:0-2801 GCA_964564445.1 uncultured Ruaniaceae bacterium
GCCGCCCGTTCGGCACCTGGCCCGGTAGCTCGTGCTCCGGGAGCACTACCGACCGGGCCAGCTCACGAGTGAATGGATTCACGCCGGGTGGGCGGGCGATGGGGTGGGCGGGCGATGGGGTGGCAGGTGGCAGGGCGGGGTGGGTCACGGGGAGGAGCCGTCGGGGCGGCGGCGCAGCGCCTTGGTCTGGCCGCGCTGCCGCTTCGCCTCCAGCCGGCGCTGCCGGGCCCGGCGGCTGGGCCGGGTCGGGCGGCGAACCGGGGGCGGCGGCATCAGCGCCTGGCGGAGCAGCGCGGCCAGCCGGTCGCGGGCCTCGTTCCGGTTGCGCAGCTGGGAGGCCCGGCTGCTGGCGACGATCCGCACCTGGCCACCGACCAGCGACTCCCCCAGCGCCCGCAGCACCCGGCGGCGCTGCGCCGGGGTGAAGGCCGTGGAGGTTGCTGGGTCGAAGACCAGCTCCACCCGGGTGTCAGTGGTGTTCACCGCCTGCCCGCCCGGGCCGGAGGCGCGGCTGAACCGTTCGGTGAGCTCGGCGCCGGGGACGACCAGCCCGCCGGGGTTGCCCGGGCCGGGCGGCACGCGGAGGTCGTCGGCAGCCATGGTGCGGCCGAGGCTACCCCGCCAGCGGCGCGACCGTGCCGTTCAGCCGTGTGCGGCGGTGTCCGGGGCCGCTGCCGGACCCGGCAGCGCAGTGCGGTACCGGTCGGCCACCACGTCCGCGACCAGCTCGTGCGCACCGATCGGGTCCGCCACCACGTCGGCGCCCACCGAGCGCAGCCCGTCGTGGAAGGTGCCCGGGCCGAGCAGGTAGGTGGCCACGCCGACCGTGCGTGCCCCCTCTCCCGCGGTCGCCACCGCCTCGCGGACGGTGGGCCGGCCGGCGGTGATGAAACCGGCCGTGACCGGGCGGTCCAGCAGGGCCGCCAGGTGCTCGGCGGCGGCGTGCGTCTGCTCCCGGGAGTCCGGGTTCGTGGACCCTGCGGCGGCGAGCACCACGGCTTCGGGCAGCTCGGTGGCGTAGCCCGGTCGACCCGCCCGCTCTGCGTGAGCGCGCCAGGCGGTGCGGAACCGCTCGGCCACCGCCTCGAGGATCTCGGGGGCCGGGCCGAGCGAAGCCGCCACCCGCACCCGGTCCTGGTCGTAGGCCGCCACCACCTGGGGGATGTCGATCCGCACGTGGTAACCGGCACCGAGGAACACCGGGACCACCACTGCGCGGTCGGCTGCGGCCATCGCGGCCAGGACGTCCTGCAGCCGCGGTCCGATGACGTCTACGAACGCCACCTGCACCTCCGCTGCGGGCAGCCGGGCCCGCAGCTTGTCCGCGAGCGCCTCGAAGACCGCCGGGCCTTCGGGATGGATCGTGCCGTGCGCGGTGAGGATCAGCGCGGGCGCCGGGTTTTGACTCATACCTTCTGGTCCTCCATCAGCTGTTCGGACGTGCTTCGGGCCGGCCAGGCCGGGCACACGGTGACCACGTCGCCGACCACCACGACCGCCGGTGACCGCGCACCGACCGCCGCCGCTTCGGCGGCGATCCGGTGCAGCGGGGCGAGCGTCACCCGCTGCCCCGGGCCGAACCCGTCCTCGATGACCGCGGCCGGGCAGTGCCGGGATCGTCCCGCGGCGATCATGCTCTCCGCCGAGGCGGCCAGGCCGGCCACGCCCATCAGGATGACGACGGTGTGGTCGCTGCCGGTCGGCAGCTCGCCGAGCTGGTCGTGCCCGGTGACCACGGTGAACCCGCGCGCCAGACCCCGGTGGGTGAGCGGGATGCCGGCAGCAGCCGGCACGGCGACGGCGCTGGTGACACCGGGCACCACCTCGACGGGCAGACCAGCGTCCTGGCAGGCCTGCACCTCCTCGCCGCCGCGGCCGAGCACGAACGGGTCACCGCCCTTGAGCCGGACCACGCCCCGCCCGGCGGCGCCGTGCTGCACCAGCAGCGCGTTGATCTCCTCCTGCTGGGCGCGGTGCTGGCCGGGCTGCTTGCCGACATCCACCACCAGGACGTCGTCGGGCAGGGTGGCGAGCAGGCTGCGGGGGGCGAGCCGGTCGACCACCACCACGTCGGCGGCGGCGAGCAGCTCCCGCCCTCGGGTGGTGAGCAGGCCCGGGTGGCCCGGCCCGCCGCCGACCAGCGCCACCCAGCCACCACCCGGCCGCGGCCGACGACGGCGGACGTCCACCTGCCCTGAGTGCAGCACCTGCCTCAGCTGGTCCCGGACGGTGGCGGCGCGGCGTGGGTCACCGGCGGCGTTGACCGCCAGCGTGACCGGCCCGTCGGGGGTGTCGACGGCCGCGCGGGCGGGCACCCACGCGCGGGAGCGGGCGGCCGACCCGGCGTCGGCGCACCACAGGCGCAGCTCCTGGCAGTGGGCGCTCACTGCGGCATCGACCTCGGGGTCGCCGGTGGCGGTGTGCACCAACCAGGCGCCGTCCAGGTCGCCGGGCCCGGCATAGGCACGCTGCTGCCAACGGACCTGGCCGGTCTCGACCAGTGCGGCGAGCTCATCGACGAGGGCGGGGGCGATGACGGTCACCCGGGCGCCGGCCTCGACCAGACCGCGCGCCCGGCGCGCCGCCACCCGGCCGCCGCCGACCACCACGGCGCGACGGCCGGTCAGGTCGAGAGCGAGCGGGTACCGCGGCGGCGCGGTGGCCGCAGGTGTCGTGCCCGTCATCGGTGTCCTTCCGGTCCAGGCGTTCGGGTGGGTGGAGCTGCGCCGGTCTCAGCCGGTCTGCAGGCTGCGGACCTCCGGGCCCTCCGGCTCCAGGGAGATGGCGACGTCCACACCGTC
>CAZMDO010000397.1:0-2799 GCA_964564445.1 uncultured Ruaniaceae bacterium
GGCAGGCAATATCGGGCCTAATTCCTCGGGTCAGATCCCTGATAATGCCGTTATCTCCCCCGGTCAGGTGCAGGCATTAGTGCGATCGATCTGGCTCGATCACCGCGGCCTGAGCGGCCATCGACCACAGCCGCCCGGACATGGTGGCGGCGATCGATGGCACCCGGCCGCGCTCCCGCAGCGCGCCCTGACCGGGCTCAGCAGGACTTCAGGCGTTTCGTCGTGGCCGTGGTTAGACTCGCCGATATCAGGGTCATGACGACACAGATGGTGAGTTGATGAACGCCTCGACGACGCGGCAACGGGAAGATGTCCTGGGGGCGATCGGTCGCCTCGTGGGCGAGGAGCGGACCGAGCTGGCGCACCGCCTGCTCGAGCACGTGGCCACCGAGGACCTGGCCGAACGCCCCGCTGAGGTGCTGGCCGGCCTGGTCACCGCCATGCGCGACCTGGCCGACCAGCGGCAGCCGGAGCAGACGCTCGTGCGCGTCTACAACCCCGACACCGCCGAGCACGGCTGGACCACCCCGCACACGATCGTGCAGGTGTGCACCGACGACATGCCGTTCCTGGTGGACTCGGTGACCGCAGCCCTCTCCGGCACCGGACACCTGGTCGACCTCGTGGTCCACCCCCAGCTCGCGGTGCGCCGGGACGCCCAGGGCACCCTGGAGCAGGTGCGGCCGGAACGGCCGCCGACGGCGGCCGGCACGGTGGAGTCCTGGATGACCTTCGCTGTGGACCGGATGTCCGAGCGGAGCCGTGCCCAGCTGACCGAACGGCTGGAGAAGGTGCTCGCGGACGTACGCGCCGCCGTCGCCGACTGGATACCGATGCGGCTGCGCTGCGAGGAGATCGCCCGGGAGCTGGACGCCGGCGCACCACAGACCGTGGACCGGGCCGAGGTGGAACCCACCGAGCGGTTCCTCTCCTGGCTCGCGCAGAACAACTTCACCTTCCTCGGCTACCGGGAGTACCGGCTGGACACGGTGGCCGGGGACGAGGTGCTGCGGCCGGTGCCCGGCACCGGCCTGGGCATCCTGCGCCACGCGCCGGAGGGGGAAGACATCTACGCCCGGCTGCGCCCGGAGGCTCGGCGCAGCGCGCGCGAACCGCACCTGCTGACCATCACCAAGGCGAACTCGCGGGCCACCGTGCACCGCCCGGTGTACCTGGACTACATCGGCGTGCGCACCTTCGACGCCGACGGCCAGGTGGTCGGCGAGCGCCGGTTCCTGGGCATGTTCACCACGGCCGCCTACGCCGAGTCGGTGCTGCGGCTGCCGATCGTCAGCGACAAGGTGCGCGCGGTGCTGGAGCGCTCCGGATTCTCCGCCCACAGCCACTCCGGCAAGGACCTGCTCGGCATCCTGGAGGACTACCCGCGCGACGAGCTGTTCCAGGCCGACGTGGACACCCTGGTTGCCGTCACCGCGGACGTGCTGCACCTGGCCGAGCGGCGCCGCTCGAAGCTGTTCCTGCGCCGGGACGAGTTCGGCCGGTTCGTCTCCTGCCTGGTCTACCTGCCCCGGGACCGGTACAACACCACCGTGCGGCTGCGGATCGAGTCGATGCTGCGGGAGGCGTTCGGCGCCGAGCAGGTGGACTACACCACCCGGGTGAGCGAGTCGCCGCTGGCGCAGCTGCACTTCGTGCTCCGGATGCCCCGGGACATCTCGATCCCGGAGGTGGACAGCCCGGCGCTGCAGGCCCAGCTGGCTGCCGCGACCCGCACCTGGGAGGAGGACCTGCTGGACGAGCTGCACGACCGGCCCGGTGAGGACGCCGGGATGCGGTTCGCACGCGGCTTCCCGGAGGCGTACAAGGAGGACTTCGGTGCGGAGGCGGCGGTCACCGACCTGACCCAGCTGGACGGGCTGAGCGGCACCCAGACCCGGGTGCACCTGTACACCCCGGCCGCCGACGATGCCGCGCAACGGCGGGTGAAGATCTACCGGGCCGCCCCGCTGATCCTCACCGACGTGCTGCCGATGTTCACCGACCTGGGCGTGGACGTGCTGGACGAGCGGCCGTACACGATCACCGACGAGGCCGACGGCCAGCGGCACGTGTACGACTTCGGGCTGCGGCTGCACAGTGGTCGGGACTGGCCCGAGGACGAGGCGGCCTCCGCCGCGTTCGAGGAGGCGCTGCTCGCGGTCCGCGAGGGCCGGGCGGAGTCGGACCCCCTGGGCGAGCTGGTGCTCACCGCGGGTCTGGGCTGGCGGGAGGTGGTGGTGCTGCGCACCATCGCCCGGTACCTGCGCCAGATCGGGTCCACCTTCTCGGTGGAGTACCTGGAGTCCGCGCTGGTGGCCAACCCGCAGACGGCCCGGCGGATCGTGGCGCTGTTCGAGGCCCGGTTCGACCCCGACCCCGAGAGCGGGCCGGACGCCAGCGCCCGCGAGCGCGCCGAGGAGGAGATCCGCTCCGCGATCTACGCCGACCTGGAGCAGGTGGCCAGCCTGGACCAGGACCGGATCGTGCGCTCCTTCGTGGGCGTGATCGACGCGACGCTGCGCACCAACTACTTCCAGACCGACGCTGAGGGTGCCCCGCACTCCCACGTCAGCCTCAAGCTGGCCTGCGGGCAGGTGCCGGGCATCCCGGCGCCGGTGCCGATGGCCGAGATCTGGGTGTACTCCCCCCGGGTGGAGGGGGTGCACCTGCGGTTCGGGGCGGTGGCCCGCGGCGGGCTGCGCTGGAGCGACCGCCGGGAGGACTTCCGCACCGAGGTGCTCGGCCTGGTCAAGGCGCAGATGGTGAAGAACGCGGTGATCGTGCCCACCGGGTCCAAGG
>CAZMDO010000398.1:0-2795 GCA_964564445.1 uncultured Ruaniaceae bacterium
CTCCTGGACGACCTGCGCTCCGAGCACGGCTACCTGGACCAGCCGGTGCCGCTGCCGGAGACCGGCGGCACGCTCCGGGTGGAGCTGAACCACTCCGACCCGGCCGTGCTGCCCTCGGGCATGCGCCTGGGCGACAACGACACCCGCATCCTGTCCGTGGCCGCGAACCTGCGTGCCGAGGGTCACCACGTGGTGGTGGTCTCCAAGGACCTGCCGATGCGCGTCAAGGCCTCCGCGGTGGGTATCAGCGCCCAGGAGTACCGCGCCCAGCTCGCGGTGGAGTCCGGCTGGCGCGGGATGGCCGAGGGGGAGCTGACCGAGGTCGAGATGGAGCGGCTGTTCTCCACCGAGCGTCTCGCCGTGGCGGACCTGACCAGCGGGGAGGGCCTGCGCGACCTGCCCTGCCACACCGGTCTGGTGCTCTCCTCCCCGCGCGGGTCCGCGCTCGGGCGGATCACCCCGGACAAGCAGGTCCAGCTGGTCCGCGGGGATCGGGAGGTGTTCGGGATGCACGGGCGCAGCGCGGAGCAGCGCATCGCCATCGACCTGCTCACCGACACCGAGATCGGCATCGTCTCCCTCGGTGGGCGGGCCGGGACGGGCAAGTCCGCCCTGGCGCTCTCGGCCGGGCTGGAGGCGGTGATGGAACGCCGCGAGCACCGCAAGGTGGTGGTGTTCCGCCCGCTGTACGCCGTCGGCGGTCAGGAGCTCGGTTACCTGCCCGGCAGCGAGTCGGAGAAGATGAACCCCTGGGCCCAGGCCGTCTTCGACACCCTCGGCGCCGTGGTGTCCTCGCACGTGGTGGACGAGGTGATGGACCGGGGGATGCTGGAGGTGCTCCCGCTGACCCACATCCGCGGCCGCTCCCTGCACGATGCGTTCGTGATCGTGGACGAGGCCCAGTCCCTGGAGCGGAACGTGCTGCTCACCGTCCTGTCCCGGATCGGGCAGAAGTCGAAGGTGGTGCTCACCCACGATGTGGCCCAGCGGGACAACCTGCGCGTGGGCCGCCACGACGGCATCGCCGCGGTGATCGAGTCGCTCAAGGGGCACCCGCTGTTCGCGCACGTGACGTTGAACCGCTCCGAGCGCTCCCCGGTCGCCGCGCTGGTCACCGAGCTGCTGGAAGGCGCATAGAGTACGCCCTCAAGTCATTATCCGCATGTTCGGTGCGGCGGAGTGGGAAAGATTACCCCGATTGCCGTCGAGTCCTGCTGCGACATATCTCAGATGTGAGATAGCGTGCTGGTATGACCACGGTGATTGACGATCCGAAGACCACGATCGCGCAGATCGGCAGCCTCATCCGGGGGGCCAGGCAGAACCGCGGGTACACCCAGGCCCAGCTCGCCGACGTGCTCGGTACCAGCCAGAGTGCGATCGCCCGGATCGAGCAGGGCAGCCAGAACCTGTCTGTGGAGATGCTCTCCCGGATCAACGAGGCCCTGGACGCCGACCTGCTCTCCATCGGCGGCCCGCGCCCCACGCACCTGCGCGTCACCGGCGGTCAGCGCCTGGCCGGCACCATCCGGGTGAACACCTCCAAGAACGGGGCGGTGGCGCTGCTGTGCGCCTCCCTGCTGAACCGGGGCCGCACCACGCTGCGCCAGGTGGCCCGGATCGTCGAGGTGGACCGGATCGTGGACGTGCTGCGCTCCATCGGCGTGCGCGCCACGTGGTCCGAGGACGGCAAGGACCTGGAGATCGTGCCGCCGGCCGAGCTGAACCTGGCCGGGATCGACGAGGACGCGGCCCGCCGCACCCGCAGCATCATCATGTTCCTCGGCCCGCTGCTCGGCCGGGAGGCCTCCTTCCAGCTGCCCTACGCCGGCGGGTGCGACCTGGGTACCCGCACGGTGGAGCCGCACATGATCGCGCTGCGCCCGTTCGGCCTGGAGGTGCTCGCGACCGGTGGCTGGTACCAGGCGGCGGTGACCGCCGGGCAGCCGGAGGAGCTGTCCGTGGTGCTCACCGAGCGGGGCGACACCGTGACCGAGAACGCCCTGATGGCCGCGGCCCGGCACCCCGGCGTGACCGTGATCCGCAACGCCAGCCCGAACTATATGGTCCAGGACCTGTGCTTCTACCTGGAGCTCCTCGGGGTGCGGATCGAGGGCATCGGCACCACCACGCTGCGCGTGCACGGGCTGGCCGAGATCGACACCGACGTGACCTACTCCCTGGGGGAGGACCCGGTGGAGGCGATGAGCCTGCTCACCGCCGGCATCGTCACCGGCTCGGAGATCACCGTGACCCGGGTGCCGATCGAGTTCATGGAGATCGAGCTGGCCACCCTGGCCGAGATGGGCCTGCAGTACACGCTGTCCCCGGAGTACCCGGCGGCCAACGGGCGCACCCGGCTGGTGGACATCACCACCCATCCGAGCGAGCTGCGCGCACCGATCGACAAGATCCACCCGATGCCGTTCCCGGGGCTGAACATCGACAACCTGCCGTTCTTCGCGGTGATCGCGGCCTGCGCGGCCGGCACCTCCACGATCCACGACTGGGTCTACGACAACCGGGCGATCCACCTGACCGACCTGACCCGGCTCGGCGCGGACGTGCGGCTGCTGGACCAGCACCGCCTGGACGTGACCGGTCCGACCCGCTGGTCCGGTGCCGAGGTGAGCTGCCCGCCGGCGCTGCGTCCCGCCGTCGTGATCCTGCTGGCCATGCTGGCCGCGAAGGGCACCTCGGTGCTGCGCGGGGTGGACATCATCTCCCGCGGCTACGAGCAGCTGCAGGAGCGGCTGATCGAGCTCGGCGCGCAGATCGAGACGTTCCGGGACTGA
>CAZMDO010000399.1:0-2776 GCA_964564445.1 uncultured Ruaniaceae bacterium
CGGCGCTGTAGGTGGCGTCGGCGAGCGGGGCGTACCCGGTCCAGCCGAAGCTGGCGGCCCCGCGCGGGGTGAGGAAGCCGGCCAGGGCCATCAGCCCGCCGAACAGGAACAGCCAGTAGGCGAACATGTTCAACCGGGGGAAGGCCACGTCCGGGGCGCCGATCTGTAGCGGTACCAGCACGTTGCCGAACCCGACGAACAGCGGGGTGGCGAACAGCAGCAGCATGATCGTGCCGTGCATGGTGAACAGCTGGTTGTACTGCTCGGCGCTGTTGACGATCTGCACACCGGGCTCGAACAGCTCGGCCCGGATGAGGATGGCCAGCACGCCACCGATGCAGAAGAACACGAACGAGGTGATCAGGTACAGGTACCCGATCGTCTTGTGGTCGGTGGTGGTGATCCACGAGACCACGATCTGGCCCAGGGACCGGCGTTCATCGCGCAGCCCGGGGATGGTGGACTGCTCGGTCGCCGTCGTCTCCGGCGTGGCATCTTCCTGGATAGCCATCAGTTGTCAGCTCCCTCGAGCGCAGTCGGGTCCTCGATGTCGGCCGCGTTGTCCCGGTCCAGCTCGGTACCGAGCTCACCGGTCTGGCCGGCAGCCTCGAGGTCGGCGATGTGCTGCTCGTACTCCTCGGCGGAGACCACCGCCACGTTGAACAACATGTACCCGTGGAACTCACCGCACAGCTCGGCGCACTTGCCGAGGTAGACCCCCTCCTCACCGGGGGTGATGGTGAACTCGTTCACCACCCCGGGCAGCACGTCCTCCTTGTACAGGAAGGCGGGCACCCAGAAGGAGTGCGCCACGTCGCGGCTGCGCAACGTGATCTCCACGGTCTGGTCCACCGGCAGGTAGAGCGTGGGCAGGTCGGCCGCGGGGGCCATCGTCCCGTCCAGCTCGGCCGGTTCGCCGGCGTCCCAGACGTCATCGTCGGTGTAGACGAAGTCCCAGCTCCACTGCCGCCCGTAGACGGTCACGTGCAGGTCGGGCTCCACGTCCGGGTTGGTGATCTCTTCCTGGAGCACCGCCGTGTGGTAGAAGAGCGTTCCCACCATCACGATCGGGATGAAGGTGTACAGCAGCTCCAGCGGCAGGTGGTAGCGCAGCTGCACGGGGAGCTGGTGGTCATCCTTGCGCTTGCGGTAGACGATCACGCACCAGATGATCAGGCCCCACACCAGCACGCCCACGCACAGCGCGGCGATCCAGGAACCCGTCCAGAGCTGGAGGATGCCTGCGGTGTGGTCAGTGACGTTGGGGTCGGAGGGCATCCACCCACGGGCCACCTGCTCGGTCGAACAGCTGCTCAACACCAGTGCAGCGAGGATCCCGAGCGCTCCGAGGCCCGCGGTGCGGCGCCTCGTGGTCCGGGGAGAGGGCGATGGCACGATCTTCAAGCCTTCCAACGTCTCAACCAACTGGGGCCCCGGTCCAGGTACGTCCGCGGGCCCTGCCGCACGCGGTGCGCACCGGTGTACCGGTCGCCTCTACCTTAGCCCCAACCAGCGCCCGGAACCGCCAGGACGCACCCGGATTTCCGGACGGAACTGACGCGCCTGTCATCACGCGGCGGCGAGCACGTCCAGCACCCAGGCGGCGGCCGGCTGGCTCTCCCCCGCGGGCAGCAGCACGAGCACCCGGGAGCCCACCGGGATGTCCACGGTGGCGTCGATGATGTAGCCCTGTCCGATGGGTCCGGCGTAGGGTCCGGTGCCCTCCTGCCCGTCCGTGGGCCAGGAGCCGCCCTGGGTGGCGCCGTCCCAGCTGGTCATCGCGTACGCGGCGGCCACGGACTGTCCGGCGGCCACCGGGTCCCCGCTGCCCTCGGCGATGGTGATCACCTGCACCTCGGTGGGTTCGGGGGCGTCCTCGGGCACGGTCACGGTGGCGGGCTCGCCGAGCGCGCCGTGCACCTCGACCGGTAGGTCCGCGGCCTCGGTCTGCACGGTGGCGTCCGCCTGCCCGGCCTGGTCGGGGTTGTAGGCCTCCACCAGGTCCACCACGAACACGATGGTGTCCTCCGGGCCGATACCGGCGCCGGCGTTGCCGCCCTGCGGCCCGTAGCCGAGGTCCGGCGGGATGGAGATGAGCAGCCGGGAACCCACGGCGTGCTCCGGGATGCCCTCGGTCCAGCCCTGCACCACGCTGCTGAGGGAGAACAGCGACGGCGCCCCACGGCTGTAGGAGTCGTCGAAGGTCTCCTCGGCTCCCCACACGATGCCGGCGTAGTCGGCCAGGACCGCCGCCCCGGGCTGCACCACCGGTCCGTCACCCTCGCTGAGCACCTCGACCTGCAGGTCCTCCGGTGCGGCGGAGTCGGGGAAGGTGAACTCCGGGGCCTCGCCGAAGGCGCCGGAGGCCTCCGGCAGCGCGGTGCCGGCCCCCTCGGTGCCGTCGCTCGCCTCGGCACCGTCCTGGTCGGTGGCCGTGCCGGTGGGGTCGGTCTCCGGGTCGTCGACGGAGCAGCCGGCCACCAGGGCGGCGCAGGTGAGTGCGGCGAGCACGCCGCCGGCCAGTCGGGTTCGGATCACGTCAGTCGTCTCGTCTCGTCTCGTCACGGGCACGGCCGCGGGGCCGCGCAGTCGGACACACCACGGCCGCGTCGCTCAGCGGGGAGCGACGCGGCCGCTGGTGCTGGTGGTCAGGCGGGCGGGCCTGCTCAGCTGAAGGAGTCGCCGCAGGCGCAGGAGCCGCCGGCGTTCGGGTTGTCGATCGTGAAGCCCTGCTTCTCGATGGTGTCGGCGAAGTCGATGGTGGCGCCGGCCAGGT
>CAZMDO010000400.1:0-2776 GCA_964564445.1 uncultured Ruaniaceae bacterium
TCGGCGCGGCCGCCCGCCGGTCCGGCCTGGCGGTGGAGCCGGGGGAGACCGGCGCTGAGTCAGCGGAGGGCTCCGGCTCGGCAGGCGAGGGCCCCGGCTCGGCAGGCGAGGGCCCCGGCTCGGCAGGCGAGGACACCGGTGCTGCGGGTGAGAGTTCCGCGGCGGCGGACGAGGGCTCAGGCACGGCCGAGAGCGACGCTGAGCGCGGGACGTCGGAGGAGTCCTCGGCCGATGCCGACGGTGACCGGTGAGCCGGACCCGATGAGCACCACCCCGCCGGAACCGCCGGCCGAGCAGTCACCGGCAGAGGGCGTGTCTGCCGGGCAGTCGCCGGAAGCCGCCCCCGCCTGGCAGTCGCCGGAAGCAGGCTCCGGTTCGCCCGAGCAGTCGCCGGAAGCCGGCTCCGCGGCTACGCCTGCGGAGAAGCCCCGCGGCCGGCGCGGGCACCGCCGTGCCGTGGACCCCGGTCGCGGCCCGGAGCCGGTGTGGCACCGCCCCGCGTGGGAGGACGACCCGCGCGCCTGGGGCGACAACCGTGAGGACCCGGAGCAGGACTCCGACCAGCGCATCCTGCGGGAGAAGCCGCCGCACTGGTGACCGCCGCCGACACCATCCACGCGGCCCACGCGAGGGTGGTCTGATGGCCGCAAGAACCGCGATTTCGTAACCATGAGGCCACCCGCGCGGGTGCGGTGTCCGGCAGGTGGTGCGGTGGCAGGCGGCGGCGGGCCTACCAGCGGCCTTCGGACTCCCGGCTGGCTACGCCTTCGGCTGGGCGAGCAGGTCGCGGATCTCGGTGAGCAGCGCGATGTCCTCGGCCGGCGCCTCCGGCTCGGGCTCCTCCCCGCGGGCCCGCCGCTCGGCGAGCTTGTTCAGCGGCACCACCACGAAGAAGTAGATCGCGGCCGCGACCAGGAGGAAGTTGATCAGCGCGGTGAGCACGGCGCCGAACAGGATCTCGGTCGGCTCCGGGCCGCTGCCCAGCGTGATGACCCAGATCCGGTCCAGGTTGGGTTGACCGAAGATGCCGCCGATGAGCGGGTTGAGCACGTTGTCCACCAGCGCGGTGACCACGGCACCGAACGCGGCTCCGATGACCACACCGACGGCCAGGTCGACGGCGTTCCCACGGGCGATGAATTCCTTGAACCCCTGCAGCACGGCAGTTCCTTTCATCCGGATGATGCGTACTGATCAGGCACCACGACAGCCCGGAAGGTGGTCAGTCCGTTGGCGCCGGTCAGCAGAGTAGCGTCTGCCCCGTCCACGGCGACCACCACCACGCCGTTGCTGTCACCGCCACCCCCGCCGAGCAGACCGCCCATCCCGGCGCCGGGCCCGTCCGCGGACCCGAGCAGGCTGAGCACCAGCGCCCCGGAGGAGACCAGCTCGGCCTCACCCGGCCCACCGGCGGCCGGTGCCAGGTACAGGTCGAGCCGGTCGCCCACCTGCAGCAGCTGCACCAGGGCGGGATCGGCCAGCCGCACCGGCGCCACCACGGTGCCCGGCGGGGCGCCGGCGGCCACTCCGGCTCCGACCAGCAGCGTGGGCACCAGCGGCAGCCCCTCGGGCACCGCCACCGCCAACCGCCGACCCACCAGATCGTCCCGGTCGAGCGCGACGCCGGGCGCCTCGGCCAGCTCCACCCGGGTCAGGTCCGCGGCGGTCAGCACGGTGCCGGCGGGCAGGTCGCGATCGGCCACCAGCACCTGGTGCCCGGGCGGGGTCGGCCGCAGCGCCGGGACCAGCAGCACCACCACCCACGCCAGGCACAGCGCGGCGAGCACGAACCGGTAGCGCCACAGCACCGGCCGCAGCCGCCGCAGGCTGCCCCGGGAGAACAGGCCACGCGCGGTGGTGGGGGAGAAGGTCGGATCGGAACCCATGACCGGACGCTACGGGCGCCCGCCCCGGTGAGCTCCGCCGTCGGGCGGGGGGTGTGGAAAGCGGGGCAGGACGGGCGCCCGCCCCGGTGAGCTCCGCCGTCGAGCGAGACAGCAGCGCTGCCCGCCGGATCAGCTGGAGGCAGCCGCCTTGGCCGGCGCCGAGGACGACGCAGACTTCTCCGACTTCGCGGCCGGCTTGGCCTCGGACGTGCTCGCCGCGGGCTTGGACTCCGACTTCGCCGCCGGGGAGCTGGCCGACTCCGAGGAGCGCGAGTCGGTGCGGTAGAAGCCCGACCCCTTGAACACCACGCCCACCGAGGAGAACACCTTGCGCAACGACTGCTCCCCGCACTCGGGGCAGGTGGTCAGGGCGTCTTCCGTGAACGACTGGTAGATGTCGAACCGGTGAGAGCACTGCGAGCATGCATACGCGTAGGTGGGCACCGAATCCTCCGCTCGGATCAACCGGATCCGCGCGAAGCCGCGGTCCGCCGAGTATTCTAACGCCGACCGCGCCCGGGATGTTCCGCCGATCGACCTTCGGCCGGTGGCAGTGCGCCTCGCACGGCTTCCCAGACAGGGTGGCTAGGCTCAGCACGTGCCCGGAAAGTCCATCGCCCGCCGCGTCCTGCTGGCCGTCGCCGCCCTGCTCGTGGTGGTGCTGGTGGTGGCGGTGGTGACCACGTTCACGTTCGTGCGCCGTCCGCTGCCGGACACGTCGGGGGACCTGATGATCCCCGGCCTGTCCGGCGAGGTGGAGGTGATCCGCGACGAGCGCGGCATCCCGCACATCTACGCCGACGACCCGGTCGACCTGTTCATGGCCCAGGGGTACGTGAACGCCCAGGACCGGTTCTTCGAGATGGACTACCGCCGGCACCTGACCGCCG
>CAZMDO010000401.1:0-2758 GCA_964564445.1 uncultured Ruaniaceae bacterium
GGGCACCCCGAGCCACCTACGCCCGGTGGGCTCCGCCGTCGACCTGGCAGCATGGCCCGGTGATGGACACCGCCGCACCGACCGACACCTCCTTCGTGGCGACCCGGCTGCCGGCGCTGGTCGGGGCGGGCTTCGGGCTGCTGTTCGTGCTGCTGAACGCGGGTGGGCTGCCGGCGCCGTGGCCGTTGCCGGTGCGCCTCGTCGGGCTGGTGCTCACCGCGCTGGTCATCGCTCGGGTGCTGCTCACCCGCCCGGCACCGGCGCCGCGGCCACGAGAGGAGGCGATGCGCACCTACTGGCGGTGGGTGGGGATCGAGGCGTTCGCGCTCTTCGCCGGCACTGCGCTGCTGGGGCGCCTCGGGCTCGGCGGGTACGGCGTGCTCTGGGTGGTCGCCGTGGTCGGGGTGCACTTCCTGCCGTTCGCGACGGCGTTCCGGCGCCGGGAGTACCAGAGGCTCGGCTGGGTGCTGCTCGCCCTGGCGGTGGTGGGGGTCGGGCTCGCCGTGCTGGTGGGACCGGTCGGGGCCGCGCTGGCCGGGGTGGTCGCCGGCGTGGTGCTGCTGGCCTTCGCCGCGCTGTTCGGTGCCCAGCGGCACTGACACCGCAGTTGCGGGTGTGGGTTCGGCACGCCGTGCCTATAGTGGCGCCATGGCACGACGGAGTCCGCTGGAATGGCCGGTGGTCCGTCAGCTGCGCTCCGGTGACGTGCTCGGGCGCGGCCCGGCGGTCACCTCGCCGGCCACCCGCGCCACCACGTCGCGCAACGCCACCGCGGACCGGATGGTGCAGAGCGTGTGCCCGTACTGTGCGGTGGGCTGCGGGCAGCGGGTGTACGTCTCCGGCGAGAAGGTCATCGGCATCGAGGGCGACCCGGACTCGCCGATCTCCCGCGGCCGGCTGTGCCCCAAGGGTGCCGCCAGCGAGCAGCTGGTGAACGCCACCGGCCGGCAGACGAAGGTGCTCTACCGCCCGCCCGGGGCCAGCGACTGGCAGCCCCTGGACCCCGACACCGCGATGGACATGATCGCCGACCGGTTCCTCGCCACCCGTCGGCGCACCTGGCAGGACACCGACGAGAAGGGCCGGGTGCTGCGCCGCACGATGGGGATCGCCTCCCTGGGTGGGGCCACGCTGGACAACGAGGAGAACTACCTCATCAAGAAGCTGTTCACCGCGGCCGGGGCGATCCAGATCGAGAACCAGGCGCGGATATGACACTCCTCCACGGTTCCCGGTCTGGGAACCTCGTACGGGCGCGGTGGCGCCACGCAGTACCTGCAGGACCTGGCCAACTCTGACTGCATCGTGATCCAGGGGTCGAACATGGCCGAGTGCCACCCGGTGGGTTTCCAGTGGGTGGCCGAGGCCAGGGCCCGCGGGGCGACAGTGATCCATGTGGACCCGCGGTTCACCCGGACCACCGCGCTGGCGGACAAGCACCTGCCGATCCGGGCCGGGTCGGACGTGGTGCTGATCGGTGCGCTGATCAACTACGTGCTCAGCACCGGGACGTACTTCCACGACTACGTGGTGGCCTACACCAACGCCGCCACCCTGGTGGGCGAGGACTTCCGGGACACCGAGGACACCGGCGGGCTGTTCTCCGGGTTCGACCCCGAGACCGGCCAGTACGACCCGTCCAGCTGGGCCTATGCCGAGGCCGAGGGTGGCGCAGACGCCCCGGACCGGCACCACGAGCACGGCGAGGCCGCGTCCGGGCGGGCCGCCGGGGACACCCACGGCAGCGGTGGCCCGCCGCTGGAGACCGCACAGGTGCAGCGGGACGAGACGCTCACCCACCCGCGCACCGTGTTCCAGATCCTGAAGAAGCACTACGCCCGGTACACCCCGCAGATGGTGGAGCAGGCCTGCGGCATCAGCGCCGACGACTTCGACTACCTGGCCCGGGCGGTGACGGAGAACTCCGGCCGGGAACGCACCACAGCGTTCGTGTACGCGGTCGGCTGGACCCAGCACACCCTCGGCGCGCAGTTCATCCGCGCCGCGGCCATCCTGCAGCTGCTGCTGGGCAACGTGGGCCGCCCGGGCGGGGGCATCATGGCGCTGCGCGGGCACGCGAGCATCCAGGGCTCCACGGACATCCCCACCCTGTTCAACCTGCTGCCCGGCTACCTGCCGATGCCCACCGCAGACCAGCACGATGACCTGGGCGCCTACCTGCATGCGATCGCGTCCAAGGAGCAGAAGGGCTTCTGGGCGAACGCCGACGCCTACACCATCAGTCTGCTCAAGGCCTGGTGGGGCCCGGCCGCCCGGGAGGAGAACGACTGGGCCTTCCACTACCTGCCGAAGCTCACCGGTCCGCACGGCACCTACCAGACGGTGATGTCCATGCTCGCCGACGAGGTGGAGGGCTACTTCCTGCTCGGGCAGAACCCGGCGGTCGGGTCCGCGAACGGGCGGATGCAGCGGATGGGCATGGCGCACCTGAAGTGGCTGGTGGTGCGTGACCTGCAGATGATCGAGTCCGCCACGTTCTGGAAGGACGGACCGGAGATCGCCACCGGGGAGCTGCGCACCGAGGACATCGACACCGAGGTGTTCTTCATGCCGGCGGCCAGCCACGTGGAGAAGGCCGGCTCGTTCACCCAGACCCAGCGGCTGCTGCAGTGGCGGCACCAGGCGGTGGCCCCACCCGGTGAGTGCATGAGCGACCTGCAGTTCTTCTACGAGCTGGGCAAGCGGATCCGGGCCAAGCTGATCGGCTCCACCGACGAGCGGGACCGGCCGCTGCTGG
>CAZMDO010000402.1:0-2755 GCA_964564445.1 uncultured Ruaniaceae bacterium
GGCGGGCGCGGGCGATTAGGTCGTCGGTGGTCTGCTCCAGCGGCTGGGTTGGCTGCGTCTGCTGGGCCGGCTGGGTTGGCTGGGCCGACTCCGGCGGCTGGGCCGGGCTCGCCGGCCCGCCGCTCGCTGCCCGACTCACCGGCTCGCCACCGCGCGTACGCCGCCCAGGTAGCTGCGCGGGCCCACGTGCTGCACCCGGTGGGTGGCCACAGCCACGGCGACCTCGAGCGCGTCGCGCAGCGGGTGTCCCTGTGTCAGGGCGGCCACCAGTGCGCCGTGGAACGCGTCGCCGGCGCCCAGGGTGTCCCGCACCGGCACCGCCGGCACGGCGACCTCGCCCGTGCCCACTCCGGCGGGGTCCACCGCCGCCGGCAGGGCCGTGCTCGCCCCGAGAGCGAACCGGACCGGGCCGGCCCCGGCCGTGACCACCCCGACCCCAGCGCCGGCTGCGACGAGCGCGCCCGGGCCGCGACCGCCGTCGGGCAGGGAGAAGTCCGCCGATGCCGCCACCACGTGCGCCAGCGGGATCAGCTCGGCGAACACCGGCCGCCACCGGCCCGCATCCAGCACCACCAGCGCGCCACGGTCCCGGGCGGCGCGGGCCGCCGCCACGGCCAGGGTGGGGTAGTGCCCGTCGATGAGCACCACGGCCGGATCCGGCAGGGCAGCGAAGTCCGGGGACGGTGGGTCGGTCGTGCCGCCGTCCAGGGAGATCACCGTGCGGGCACCGGTGGTCTCGTCCACCAGGATCGAGGAGACGGCCAGCTCGTGCTCCGGTGCCAGGTCCACCACCTGCACCCGGTGGGCCGCCAGGTCGGCGCGCGCGGCCGATGCTACCGCCGAGCTTCCCAGTGCGCTGACCAGCGTGGCGCCGGTGCCGAGCGCGGCCGCCAGCACTGCCGCGTTGGCAGCCGGGCCGCCGGCGGCCACGTCCTGCCGGGTGGCGGTGATCTTCTCGTTGCGCGCGGGCGGGGCCTCCGCCCGGTGCACCACGTCCAGCGTGGTCAGCCCGACGAACCAGGCCTCCGCGTCGGCGGGCATCAGGCGCTCGGGGTGACCACGTAGACCACCCGGCTGGGGGAGGCGATCAGCTTCACGTCCATCCCGTTGCCGCTCAGCTCGGCGAGCACCCCGGCGTCGGTGGTGACGGTGTGGGTGATCTCCAGGCCGGCGCCGGTGAGCAGGTCGCGGGCGCGGGTTCCGGATGACTCCGCCTCGACCAGCACCACCCAGGTGGTCCGACCGTCCTCGGCGGTCTTGGCCGCGCCGCGGGTGGTGCCGTCGACCACGGGGACGTCCTCGGCGGGGAAGTCGGCGGGCAGGCCGTCGGTGAGATCCAGGCCGTTGATCGCCTCCTCGATGGCATGCTCCACCACGTTCTTGGCCTGCTCGCGCACGTGGTTGCAGGCGGCCACAGTGGTCAGGGGCAGCAGCAGCGCGAGCACCCCGATCAGCGTCCGGGCGGTGAGGCGGCGGCTCACCCGGGAGGTCAGCGGAGTGGTCATGGGCTCCAGGTTACGTAACCACCATGGACATCGGCGCCTCCGCCAACGCTGCACAGGTGACTGGTGCCAGCGGTAGGCTGTCGCTCCGGATGGCACATCCCACGATCGAGGAGGACTCCGCGATGGCCCAGTGGTACTTCAGCTACGACGGTGAGCGGACCGGACCGCTGGACGACGCTGCCGCCCGGGAGCAGGCCAGTCGTCGCCCCGACGGCTACTGCTGGCAGGAGGGCTACGCCGAGTGGGTGCCGATCGGGTCGGTGCCCGAGCTCAGCAACGGCGCGGTCCCGCCGCCTCCACCGCGACCCACGGGCGGGTCCGACGACGTGGACTTCACCATCCACGGTGAGGACATGCAGTTCGTCGAGATCGAGCTCGACCCCGGGGAGACCGCGATCGCCGAGGCCGGCGCCCTGATGATGAAGGACGCTGCGGTGCGGATGGACACCGCCTTCGGTGACGGGTCCACGCCGCCCGGCGGTGGCGGCGGGCTGATGGACAAGCTGGTCTCCGCGGGCAAGCGGGTGATCACCGGCGAGTCGCTGTTCACCACCATGTTCACCAACGCAGGCAACGGCAAGGCGCACGTCTCCTTCGCCGCACCGTTCCCGGGCACCGTGCTGCCGATGAAGCTCTCCGAGCACGGCGGCCAGCTCATCTGCCAGAAGGACAGCTTCCTCGCCGGGGCGCGCGGGGTCAGTATCGGCATCCACTTCCAGCGCAAGATCCTCACCGGTCTGTTCGGCGGCGAGGGCTTCATCATGCAGAAGCTGGAGGGGGACGGCTGGGTGTTCGTGCACGCCGGCGGCACCGTGATCGAGCGGGAGCTGGCACCCGGTGAGCAGATCGACGTGGACACCGGCTGCGTGGTGGCCTATCACGCCGGCGTGGACATGGACGTGCAGTCGGTCGGCGGGGTGAAGAGCATGTTCTTCGGCGGTGAGGGTGTGTTCCTCGCCAAGCTGACCGGGCCGGGCAAGGTGTGGCTGCAGTCGCTGCCGTTCTCCAGGCTGGCAGGCCGGATGCTCGCCTCCGCCCCGCAGGCCGGTGGGCAGGACCGGGGTGAGGGGTCCATGCTCGGCGGGCTCGGCTCGATCCTGGGTGGCGACCGCAGCTTCTGAACCGGGCTCACCCGGTGTCGGGCCAGGTGATCGGCTTCGGTGGTGGGTGGATGTCTGTGGGCAGGGTGGTGCCATCTGGGAGGGTGAAGATCCAGTGGCCGTGGTGGCGGGTCATGGTGATGCCTCGGG
>CAZMDO010000403.1:0-2754 GCA_964564445.1 uncultured Ruaniaceae bacterium
CCTCGGGCTGGCCCCACGGGCTCACCGGGTGGCGACCGCCGGAGGTCTTGCCCTCACCACCACCGTGCGGGTGGTCGACCGGGTTCATCGCGACACCGCGCACGTGCGGGCGCTTGCCCTTCCAGCGCATCCGGCCGGCCTTGCCCCAGTTGATGTTGGACTGCTCGGCGTTGCCGACCTCGCCGATGCTGGCGCGGCAGCGGGCGTCCACGTTCCGGATCTCGCCGGAGGGCATCCGCAGCTGGGCGAACTTGCCCTCCCGGGCGACCAGCTGCACGGAGGCACCAGCGGAGCGGGCGATCTTCGCACCGCCACCGGGCTTGAGCTCCACGGCGTGGATGACCGTACCGACCGGGATGTTGCGCAGCGGCAGGTTGTTGCCGGGCTTGATGTCGGCACCGGGGCCGTTCTCGATCCGGTCGCCCTGCTTCAGCCGCACCGGGGCGAGGATGTAGCGCTTCTCCCCGTCGGCGTAGTGCAGCAGCGCGATCCGCGCGGTGCGGTTCGGGTCGTACTCGATGTGCGCGACCTTCGCCGGCACGCCGTCCTTGTCGTGACGACGGAAGTCGATCACGCGGTAGGCCCGCTTGTGCCCGCCGCCGATGTGCCGGGCGGTGATGCGGCCGGCGTTGTTGCGCCCACCGCTCTTGGTGAGCGGACGGACCAGCGACTTCTCCGGCGTCGTGCGGGTGACCTCGACGAAGTCGGCGACGGAGGAGCCACGGCGGCCCGGCGTCGTCGGCTTGTACTTACGGATTCCCATGAGATTCGATCCTCACTCTTCCCCGGTCGCTCAGGCGCCGAAGATGTCGATGGTGCCCTCGCGCAGGGTGACGATGGCGCGCTTGGTGTCCTTGCGCTTGCCGAGCCCGAACCGGGTGCGGCGCGTCTTGCCCTTGCGGTTGATCGTGTTCACCGAGGCGACCTTCACGTCGAAGATCTGCTCGATCGCGATCTTGATCTCGGTCTTGTTCGAGCGCGGGTCCACCAGGAAGGTGTACTTGCCCTCGTCGAGCAGGTTGTAGCTCTTCTCCGAGACCACCGGTGCGATGACGACGTCGCGGGGGTCCTTGGTCAGTGCAGTCACTTCTGCTCCTCCTCGGCTTCGGTCGCCCGGGTGCCGGTGCCCACGAACGCCTCGAGCGCCGCGGAGGTGAACACCACGTCGTCGCTGACCAGCACGTCGTAGGTGTTCAGCTGGTCCGGGTGGATCAGGTGCACCGTGGGCACGTTGCGCAGGCTGGTCCAGCCGAGGTCGTCCTGCCGGTCCAGCACCACGAGCACGTGGCGGGAGGAGGCGACGTTGGCCAGGGCCTGCACAGCGGCGCGGGTGGACGGCGTCTCGCCGCTGACCACACCGGTGAGCACGTGCACGCGGCCGGCGCGGGCCCGGTCGGAGAGGGCACCGCGCAGGGCGGCGGCCTTCATCTTCTTCGGGGTGCGCTGGCTGTAGTCGCGCGGCACGGGGCCGTGCACGGTGCCACCGCCGGCGAACTGCGGGGCGCGGATCGAGCCCTGACGGGCGCGGCCGGTGCCCTTCTGGCGCCACGGCTTGCGGCCTCCGCCGGAGACCTCACCGCGGGTCTTGGTCTTGTGCGTGCCCTGGCGCGCAGCGGCGAGCTGGGCCACCACCACCTGGTGGATGAGCGGCACGTTGGTGGTGACGTCGAAGATCGACGCCGGCAGAGTGGCGGTGCCCTGCTTGGCACCCTCGGCGTCGAGCACGTCGACGACCTGGTCGTTCTGGGCGACTGCGGTCATCTCGGTCACGCCCCCTTCGCAGCGGTCTTGACCACGACGAGGCCGCCCTTGGGCCCGGGGACGGCACCGGAGACGAGCAGCAGGCCCTTCTCCGCGTCCACCGCGTGGATCGTGAGGTTCTGGGTGGTCTGACGCGCGTTGCCCATCCGGCCGGCCATGCGCAGGCCCTTGAACACGCGCGAGGGCGTGGAGGCGCCACCGATCGAGCCGGGCTTGCGGTGGTTGCGGTGCGCACCGTGCGAGGCGCTGACACCGGCGAACCCGTGCCGCTTCATCACACCGGCGGTGCCCTTGCCCTTGGAGGTGCCGACGACGTCCACGCTCGCACCGGCCTCGAAGGTCTCGGCGGTCAGCTCCTGGCCGAGGCTGTACTCGGCGGCGTCCGCCGTGCGGATCTCGGCCACGTGCCGGCGCGGGGTGACCCCGGCCTTCTCGAAGTGCCCGCGCAGCGGTTGGGTCACCCGGCGCGGGTCCACCGCACCGAAGCCGAGCTGGACGGCGGAGTACCCGTCGTTCTCAGCCGTGCGGACCTGGGTCACGACGTTGGTGCCCACCTGCACGACCGTGACCGGCACCAGGCGGCCGGCCTCGTCCCACACCTGGGTCATGCCGAGCTTGGTACCGAGGACCGCCTTGACGACGCGCTCGGACTGGGAGGGAAGTGAAGTCATGACTGATGTCCTCAGAGCTTGATCTCGATGTTGACGTCAGCCGGAAGGTCGAGGCGCATGAGCGAGTCCACGGCCTTCGGCGTCGGGTCGACGATGTCGATCAGCCGCTTGTGCGTCCGCATCTCGAAATGCTCACGGCTGTCCTTGTACTTGTGCGGAGAACGGATGACGCAGAACACGTTCTTCTCAGTTGGCAGCGGCACCGGGCCCACGACCGTCGCACCAGCGCGGGTCACCGTGTCGACGATCTTGCGCGCCGAGCTGTCGATGACCTCGTGGTCGTAGGACTTGAGCCGGATGCGGATCTTCTGTCCCGCCATGG
>CAZMDO010000404.1:0-2752 GCA_964564445.1 uncultured Ruaniaceae bacterium
AGTTCCTCATGCAGGTCTACGCCGACGTCACCGGGCTGCCGCTGAGCACGATCGTCTCCACCCAGGGGCCAGCGCTCGGGTCGGCCATCCACGCGGCGGTGGCCGCCGGCGCCTACCCGGACGTGCGCACGGCCGGGGAGGCGATGGGTGCCCGCGTGGTCGGCGCCTACCAGCCGGACCCGCAGGCCAAGACCGCCTACGACGCCCTCTACGCGGAGTACACCCAGCTGCACGACTACTTCGGCCGCGGCGGCAACGATGTGATGCGCCGGCTGAAGAAGATCCGCCGCGAGGCGCTCGCCGGTACTGCCGATGACGGCGCAGCACCAGCTCTCCAGGCACCGGAGGAGCTGGCATGACGGCGAGGATGGTGCGCGCGCATTGGAACACCGCTAGCGCATTCGAACCCGGCTATAACGGTGTTCCAACGCGCAAAGGTGGTTCGAATGTGGGGGCCGCCAGGATGGACGAGGAGAGAGCACAGTGACCGAACAGACCCAGGCGAGCTCCGCCGTCGAGAGCCGGATGAGCAGGCCCGGGCAGGGCACGGGGGAGCGCATCGTGCTCGCCGACCTGCCCGAGGAGGTGCAGCAGGCGGTGGCCGCCGCCCGGGAGCGGGTGGCCGCCCTGCACGCCGAGCTGACCCGCTACCAGCTGGTGGTGTGGACCGCCGGCAACGTCTCCGAGCGGGTGCCGGCCGACGGTGTGGAGCTGTTCGTGATCAAACCGTCCGGGGTCTCCTACGACGAGCTCACCCCGGAGGCGATGGTGGTGTGCACCCTGGACGGGGCGAAGATCGCCGACGGCACCCCGGAGACGCTCACCCCCTCCTCGGACACCGCCGCGCACGCCTACGTCTACCGGCACATGCCCGAGGTCGGCGGAGTGGTGCACACCCACTCCACCTACGCCACCGCCTGGGCGGCCCGGCACGAGCCCGTGCCGTGCGTGATCACGATGATGGCCGATGAGTTCGGCGGCGAGATCCCGGTCGGGCCGTTCGCGCTGATCGGGGACGACTCCATCGGCCGCGGCATCGTCCAGACGCTGCAAGGGTCACGCTCGCGTGCGGTGCTGATGGCCGGGCACGGCCCGTTCACCATCGGCAAGGACGCCCGGGACGCGGTCAAGGCCGCGGTGATGTGCGAGGACGTCGCCCGCACCGTGCACATCGCCCGCCAGCTCGGGGAGCCGAGACCGATCGCGCAGGCCGACGTGGACTCCCTGTACGAGCGGTACCAGAACGTGTACGGCCAGCAGGCCGACGATGCTAAGGAGCAGCAGTGAACAACCCCTTCGACGGCCGCGAGATCTGGTTCCTCACCGGCAGCCAGGACCTGTACGGCGAGGACACGCTCGCGCAGGTCGCCGAGCAGTCCCAGGAGGTCGCCCGGCTGCTGTCCGACTCCGGGCGCATCCCGGTCAAGATCGTCTGGAAGCCCGTGCTCAAGGACGCCGCCGCGATCCGCCGCGCTGCCCTGGAGGCGAACGCCGACGACGCCTGCATCGGCGTGATCACCTGGATGCACACCTTCTCCCCGGCGAAGATGTGGATCACCGGGCTGGACGCGCTGCGCACCCCGCTGCTGCACCTGCACACCCAGGCCGGCATGGAGCTGCCCTGGGCGGACATCGACATGGACTTCATGAACCTGAACCAGGCCGCCCACGGCGACCGGGAGTTCGGGTACGTGGCTGCCCGGCTCGGCGTGGCCCGCAAGATCGTGGTCGGGCACGCCTCCGATGCGGCCGTGCAGGAGGACGTGGCCACCTGGGCGCGGGCGGCCACCGGCTGGGCGGCGCTGACCGGGATGAAGCTCGCCCGGTTCGGGGACAACATGCGCAACGTCGCCGTGACCGAGGGGGACAAGACCGAGGCCGAGCTGCGGTTCGGGGTCTCGGTGAACACCTGGGGCGTGAACGACCTGGTCGCCGCCGTGGACGCCGTGCCCGAGGCGGTGGTGGATCGCCTGGTGGCCGAGTACGTGGACTCCTACGAGGTGGCGGCCGAGCTGCTGCCGGGCGGGGAGCGGCACGACTCGCTCCGGTACGCCGCGCGGCAGGAGGCCGGCCTGCGCTCGTTCCTGGAGAGTGGTGGATTCGAGGCGTTCACCACCAACTTCGAGGACCTCGGCGGGCTGCGCCAGCTGCCCGGTCTGGCGGTGCAGCGGCTGATGGCCGACGGGTACGGCTTCGGCGCCGAGGGCGACTGGAAGACCGCGATCCTGGTGCGGCTGGCCAAGGTGATGGGCCACGGCCTGCCCGGCGGTGCCTCGCTGATGGAGGACTACACCTACGAGCTCACCCCCGGCAAGGAGAAGATCCTCGGCGCGCACATGCTGGAGATCTGCCCGTCGCTGACCACTGCCAAGCCCCGGGTGGAGATCCACCCGCTGGGCATCGGCGACCGGGAGGACCCGGTGCGGATGGTCTTCGACACCGACACCGGCCCCGCCGTGGTGGTGGCGCTGTCCGACATGCGCGAGCGGTTCCGCCTGGTGGCCAACGTGGTGGACGTGGTGGGTCCGGACGCCGAGCTGCCGAACCTGCCGGTGGCCCGCGCGGTGTGGGTGCCCCGCCCGGACTTCCGCACCTCCGCCCGCGCGTGGCTCACCGCCGGCGGGGCGCACCACACGGTGATGAGCACCGCGCTGGGCATCGAGGTGTTCGAGGACTTCGCCGAGATCGCCCGCACCGAGCTGGCCGTGATCGATGAGTCGACGACGGTGCGCGCCTTCGCCCGCGAGCTGCG
>CAZMDO010000405.1:0-2738 GCA_964564445.1 uncultured Ruaniaceae bacterium
GCGCCGGTCTCCCCCGGCTCCACCGCCAGGCCGGACCGGCGGGCGGCCGCGCCGAGCACGGCGTCCACGTGCGTGCCGCGACGGCTGATGCCCAGCTCGGCGCGCAGCTCGTCCCGCAGCTCGGTCACCGTCCGGGGCACGCCGTCGGCGGCGATCCAGGCCACCAGGGCGTCGAAGTCGTCGTCGCCGTAGCGGCTCAGCGGCTGCCCGGGGCGCACGTCCGGCCGCGGGCCCCGCCCGCCGTCATCGGCGCCGGCCTGCCGAGCCGGAGCCGCATCCTGGCCGACCATCGCCAACCCCCGGGCTGAGGTGCTGGTCGGCGGTTCACCGCGCCCCGTGGAATGCGTAGCAGCACCAGCACCGCCAGTCCCGCCTGCACCACCGGCCGCACCCGCGCCGGCAGACCCACCGGGACCGTCACCAGCAGATGCGGCACCCGGCTCATCCTCCTCCACGTGATCCGGGAGAGAGACCTGGGCAGGGCCACGACCGCCGTCGACGCGTGCAGCGACCAGCTCCTCCACCACGGCGGCGAGCCGGTCGGCTTCTCCCTGCGGGTCCATGAACACGGCGCTGGAGTACACCGTGCGCACCGCCCAGCCACGGGCGGCCAGCCGCTCCACCCAGTGCCGGTCCCGGCGGCGCAGGCTGGGTTCGGCCATGTACTCGTTGTCGTCGGTGAGCACGGCGAGCAGCAGCTCCCCGGGCAGCGCGGGGTGGCCGACCGCGAGCGGGATGCGGACCCCACCGGGCCGCCCGTACCGGGGCACCACGGTCAGCCCGCGCCGCCAGAGCCGCTCGGCCAGGTCCACCAGCAGCCGGTCCACCTCCGGTGTGCTCTGCTCGGGCTCCTCCTCGGCCTTGCCGTCGGCCGCGAGCCGGAGCAGCCCGTGCAGCATCTGCGCCCCGGCGGAGCGGAGCCGGTCCGGGTCGAGGTCGTCCGGCTCCAGGCAGCTGACCACGGTCAGCCGGGTGCGCACCGCGTCCAGGGCGTCCACCAGGAACTCGGCACCGTCCGGGCCGGAAATCACCCCGAACCGGTGCAGCACCCTCCCGTGCGGGGTCTTGCCGAACCCGAGGGTGAGGATGATCGCGTCCCGCCGCAGCCCGGCGGCAGACTCCACGTCCACCACGGTGAACGCCTCGGGCCGGTCGGAGTCGAAGAAGGAGGCCACGCTGGCGCTGCCGGCGGCCACGGAGAGCACCGCCTCGCGCACCCGGTCGGCGTGCCTGGTGTTCAGCGCGATCACCGCGAGGGTCTCGTCCGGGCGGGTGAGCGCATGGTCGATCACCAGGTCCACCACCCGGTCCACCTCGGCCTGCACGCTCTCCACCACGTTCGCCCCCGGCGCCGGCATCCCGGTGCCGTGCACCACGTCCAGCTGGATGCGCCCCGGGCCGGGCGGCTCGGGCAGCGGCCGGACCACACCCTCGTAGCCGTGCGCGGCGAGGAAGGCGGCCAGGTGCGCGTCCTGGCTGGAGCGACCCACGGGCAGGGTGAGCCGGGGCAGGAAGTCCAGCGAGCCGATCAGACCGGTGCCGCCACGGCGGGTGTCGCCCACCACCACCACCTGCCGGGAGCGCACGATCGCCGAGACGGTCTGCTCCACCGGCACGTGCTGCACCGCGTCCAGCACGAGCAGGTCCACGTCCCGGGTGGCCGGCAGCACCTGCGGCACCACCATCGGCGGCACCACCCACACCGGACGCGGCGCCCAGGCCACGGCGGAGAACTGGGTGAGCAGCTCCTTCAGGTCGGTGCTGCCGGCGCGGACGGCGCGGTAGAACTCCTGCGCCCGGGGCCGGTCCTCGGCGATCACCGCGCGCACGTGCTCGCGCACCGCGGTGAGCACGTCCGTGGTCAGGCTCTCCACCTGGGCCTGGTCCTTGGCCCGCATCGTCTCAGCCGAGGCGGCCAGGGTGGAGGAGTCCAGGCCGGCGAGCACCGGGTCGTCGCTGAGGATCTCCTCCAGCACGCTGGACCACCAGGCCAGGTCGAACTCCGCACCCACCAGCTCGGTGGCCACCCGGCGCTGGGTGAGGTCCTCGAGCAGGTCGGTCAGGCCGAGGTCGGCGAGCTGGGCGAGCACCGCGGCCCGCTCCGGCAGCTGGCGCAGCGTGGCGTCGTCGGCACCGAGGCGGCCGATCCGGGTGGCGAGCTCGGTCAGCTCCAGCTCCTCCAGGGTGCGGCCGGCGAGCGAGCCGCTGAGCACCGGGTTCAGATCGGCCACCAGGGCGGTGACCCGCTTCTCGGTGGCGAGGATCTCGCTCATCCCCTCCGGCAGCCGGGGCCAGCCACCGCTGGCGCAGTGCCGGCGCCACACCTCCCGCCGGGACTGCACGTCCAGCAGCTCGGCGTGCAGGTCGCCCACGGCCACCCCGGGCCGCACCATGTCCTTGGCCTGCTTGCGCAGCCGGCGGCGGGCACCCCAGCCGAGCTGGGCGTCGTGCTGGGCCCGCCAGGCGCGGGTGGCGGTGGCGGCCACCAGGTCCGCCGGGGAGCGTTCGAACACCTGCGGGGTGAACACGTCCAGCGAGGAGCGGATGCCGTCCAGCAGCACCATCTGCTCCGACCACGCGGCGAGCGTGGCCGCCTCGTCCAGCCCGGTCTGCGCAGCGGTGCGGGCGATCTGCTCGCTGAGCACCGGCATCAGCTCGTCCAGCTCGCGCACCCGCTCCAGGGTGGCGGTGGCGTGCTCGGCGGAGGTGAGCCGGGCACCGAACCAGGGGGTGTCGGC
>CAZMDO010000406.1:0-2734 GCA_964564445.1 uncultured Ruaniaceae bacterium
GCTGACCACCGCCGCCGCGCCCCGGTTCGTGGAGCTGGTCGAGCGCGGCATCACCAGCGGGCCGGAGGTGCTCGAGCTCGCCCGGGAGTACCTGGACCCGGTGCTCGCCGCCGACGTGGACACCCTGGTGCTCGGCTGCACCCACTACCCGCTGCTCACCGGGGTGATCCAGTACGTGGTGGGGGACGCCGTCACCCTGGTCTCCAGCGCGGAGGAGACCGCCAAGGACGTCTACGCCGCGCTGGTGGCCCACGGCCTGGAGCGGCAGGGCAGCACGGCGCCGCGGCACCGGTTCCTCTCCACCGGGGAGCCGGCGGCGTTCACCGACCTGGCGCGCCGGTTCCTCGGCCCGGAGGTGGGGGCGGAGAGCGCTGCGGAGATCACCGGGGAGATCCCGGCGGTACGGCCCGGGCAGGTCCCGGCCGGGGGAGAAGGAGCACAGTGAGACTGACCGTCCTGGGCTGCTCGGGCTCGATGTCCAGCCCCGAGTCCGCCTCGTCCAGCTACCTGGTGCAGGCCCGTGCGGGGGAGCGCACCTACTCGATGGTGCTCGACCTCGGGTCGGGCGCGATGGGCCAGCTGCTGCGCCACCACGACCCGACCGCCCTGGACGCGGTGCTGCTCTCCCACCTGCACGCCGACCACGTGGTGGACCTGGCCGCCCTGCACGTGTACCTGCAGTACGGCCCGGCCGGCCCACAGCCGCCGATGCCGGTGCACGGGCCCGCCGGCACCACCGAGAGGATCCGGCAGCTGTGCGGTGAGGAGGGCTGCGACTCCCAGTTCGCCGTGGGCACCTGGCAGCCGGGCACGCCGCTGCAGATCGGGCCGATGAGCATCGAGGTGTTCGAGGTGCGCCACCCGGTGACCGCCTACGCGCTGCGGATCACCGGCCCGAGCGAGGACGGCTCCCGCCCGGTGGTGCTCACCTACACCGGCGACACCGACTCCTGCGCCGGGGTGGTCGAGGCTGCCCGGGGCGCGGACCTGCTGCTCAGCGAGGCGGCGTTCTGGGAGGACGGCCCGCCGATCCGGGGGCTGCACCTGACCGGTCGGCGCGCCGGCGAGGTGGCCACTGCTGCCGCCGCGCGCCACCTGGTGCTCACCCACCTGCAGCCGTGGACCCCGGCGGAGACGGTCCGTGCCGAGGCGCTCACCGCGTTCTCCGGGCCGGTCGACCTCGCCGCCCCCGGCGCGGTCTGGGAGCTGTGAGATCTCTCACCAAGTCTCGGTCAAGTTTGGGGCATAGTTCCACTATGTGAGTGTCACCTTTCGCTCAGTTGCCCGACGGCGGAACTTGGCTGTGACGGTCATCACACCTGGCGCTGGGGTTGCGTCCGGGTCGCAGACGGACGCGTCTCACGGTGAGGACCGCTCGGTACGCTGAGGGTCATGAGCGAAGTATGCGACCAAGCCGTGACCACCCCGGCGAACGGGATCGCTTCCGGCTCTCGCAGTGGCGCGATCGACCAGATGCCGGACTCTCTGCGGCACGACGTGCGCCTCCTCGGCGAGCTGCTCGGCACCGTGCTCTCCGAGAGCGGCGGGCCCGATCTGCTCCGCGACGTGGAGAAGCTGCGCGAGCTGACCATCGCGGCCTACGACGACGCGTCCAGCGGCGCCATCGCCCAGGCCGAGGAGCTGGTGGAGTCCTTCACCCTGGAGCGCGCCGAACAGGTGGCCCGGGCCTTTACCTGTTATTTCCACCTGGTCAACCTGGCCGAGGAGTACCACCGGGTGCGCGCCCTGCGCTCCCGGGACACCGGTGAGGTCGACCCCGCGCGCGCCCCGGAGGACACCCTCGGCGGCGCCTGGCGCTTCCTGGTCGACGAGCTCGGCGAGCAGGAGGCCCGGGCACGGATCGACGCACTGGAGTTCCGCCCGGTGCTCACCGCCCACCCCACCGAGGCCCGCCGCCGGGCGGTCGCCGCGAGCATCCGGGAGATCTCCGAGCTGCTCGCCCAGCGCGACGACCCGCGGCTGGGCGCCGGCGCGCTGGCAGAGAACCGCCGCGACCTGTTCACCCGGATCGACCGGCTCTGGCGCACCTCTCCGCTGCGGCTGACCAAGCCGACCCCGCTGGACGAGATCCGTACCGTGACCGGCATCTTCGATCAGACCCTGTTCGAGGCGCTGCCGCAGATGTACCGGGCGATCGACGCGCTGCTGCAGGATGCCGATGCCCCGGCCCCGGTGCAGGCGCCCTCGTTCGTCCGGCTCGGCTCCTGGATCGGCGCGGACCGGGACGGCAACCCGAACGTCACCGCCGCAGTGACCCGCTCGGCTGCGGCGATCACCGCCGACCATGTGCTCGGCGCGCTGCTCGAGGCCGCCCGACGGGTGGGCGCCGCGCTCACCCTGGACGCGGTCACCACCCCGCCCTCGGCCGAGCTCGAGCTCCTCTGGAACCGCCAGCACCAGCTCGCCGCGGAGCTGACCGCGGAGGTGGCTGTCGCCTCGCCGAACGAGCCGCACCGGCGGGTGATGCTGGTGGTGGCCGAGCGGATCGCCGCCACCCGCCGCCGGGACGCCGACCTGGCCTACTCCGACCCGGAGGAGCTGCTCGCCGACCTGCGCGTGGTGCAGGACTCGCTCGCTGCCGCCGGGGACGGCCGGCAGGCCTACGGTGACCTGCAGGACCTCATCTGGCAGGTGGAGACGTTCGGGTTCCACCTGGTGGAGTTCGAGGTGCGCCAGCACTCCAAGGTGCACAACCAGGCGCTGGCGGAGCTGG
>CAZMDO010000407.1:0-2733 GCA_964564445.1 uncultured Ruaniaceae bacterium
CCCCCTCGGCGCTTCGATACCTAGCCCGCTCGGTCGTGACCGCAGAGCACTACCGTGCGTGCCAGGTCACGAGTGCATCGATTCAAGCCGGGTGGGGTGGGGTGGGGTCCGGGTGCGCGGGACGCGGGGGCGTGGGGTCAGTCGTCCAGGCCGAGTGCGAAGGCGGCGTCCAGGTCGTGCTTGGAGTAGGTCTGGAAGGCGATGTAGGTCTGGGTGCGCACCACGCCGTCGATCTTGCTGATCTGGTCGGCGATCACCCCGGCGAGGTCCTCGTGCTGGGCGACGCGGACCATGGCGATCAGGTCCACGTCACCGGTCACCGAGAACGCCTCGGTCACCCCCGGCAGCTCGGCGACCTGGCCGGCGACCTCGGGGATGCTGTCGGCTTCGGTGTCGATGAGAACGATCGCGGTGATCATGGCAGCTCCCTCGGGCGTGCGTGCAACGGGTCGGATGGTTCCACCGGAGAGCCTAACGGCAGTGTCCCCGGCCGTGCGTGCGCGCCGCCCGCCCGCCTCAGCGGGCAGCCGCGTCAGCCGGGCAGGTGCTCCAGATGCCGCTGGGCGCCGTGCACCGGCACCGACCAGCCGGACCCGTCCGCGGGGTCCAGGTCGCACTCGATCAGCCGGGTGCCCGGCCGCTCCAGCCAGTCCGCCAGCAGCGCCGTCTCCTCGTCGCTCGCCGGGCCGGCGTGGGTGCTGGTGTCGGTCACCTGCTCCCCGGTCGCCCGCAACGACTCCACCGCGGGCATCGGCGAGCGGCCCGGGGGAGTGACCACCGTGCCGGCGAACCGGCCATAGCGCACCAGCACGATCTCCCAGCCACCCGCCTGCCCGCGGCGGGCCGCGAGGATCTGCCGGGCCCGGCGTAAGGGTCCGAGCCGCTCGGAGCGGGCCGCGGTGCGCAGGTAGGCGAGCAGCTGGTCCCGGCGCACCGCCGCCTCCTCGTACCGTTCCTGGGCGCTGAGGTGGGCGATGATCGACCGCAACCGGTCCACCACCGCACCGGCGTCCCCGGCGAGCACGGCCTCGGCGCCCCGCACCCGCTCGCCGTAGTCGGTGTCGGGGTGCACGCACGGGGCGGCGCACCGGCCGAGCTCGAGCAGGATGCAGGCGTTCGCGCCGGCCGCCGGTCGCCGCGGCAGGGCGGTGGTGCAGGTGCGCAGGCCGGTGGCGGCGACGATCGCCTCCACCGCCAGGGACGCTGTTGCCCGGGAGGGGAACGGACCCAGGCATGCTCCGCCGTCGAGCGGGGGAGCGGTGCGGGCCACGGACAGGCGAGGGTGCGCCTCGGCGGTGAGGCGCACCCAGGGCCGGCGCTGCGGGGCGCGAGAGCGGCGGTTGTAGCGCGGGTCGTGCTCGGCGATGGCGCGCAGCTCCCGCACTGCCGCCTCCAGCGGGGTGGCACAGGGGATCGGGCGCACCCCGGTGGCCAGGTCCACCATCTCCCCGATCCGGGCGCGTTTCTCCGCGGCGGTGAAGTAGGACCGCACCCGGCGGCGGAGGTTGGTGGCGGTGCCCACGTAGAGCACCTCCTGGCGGGGGCCGAGGAACAGGTACACCCCCGGCGAGGTGGGCAGGTCGTCGGCGAGGGTGGCCTTGCGGCGGCGGGCGGGCGGTACCGGGTCGGCCGCGGTGGCCAGGTCCTCCACGTGCGTCAGGCCCAGGGAGGACATCCGCGCGAACAGCCCGTGCAGCACGTCTACAGTGGCGCGGGCGTCGGTCAGGGCCCGGTGGTCCGGGGTGACCTCGGCGTGGAACAGGGCCGCCAGGGTGGCGAGCTTGTGGTTGGGCGCCTCGTCGCGAGTGACCACCCGGCGGGCCAGGGCGAGGGTGTCCACCACCCTCGGCCGGGGCCAGGGCTGGTCCAGCCGGGCCGCAGCGGCCTTGAGGAAGCCGACGTCGAAGCGGGCGTTGTGTGCCACCAGCACCGCGTCGCCGAGGAACTCCAGGAACGCTGGCAGCACGGTGGAGATCCGCGGGGCGGTCATCACCATCGCGTTCGTGATACCGGTGAGGATCGTGATCGTCGGCGGGATGCCCACCCCGGGGTTGACCAGGGTCTGGAACTCCCCGACCGTCTCCCCGCCGCGCACCTTGACCGCGCCGATCTCGGTGATCGCCGACTCCTTGGCCGAGCCGCCGGTGGTCTCCAGGTCCACCACCACGAACGTGGCGTCGAACAGCGGGGTGCCGATGTCGGTCAGGCCCAGCTGTACCGGCTGGCCGAGAGCACCCGCACCCGAATCCGGCCGGTCGATCCGGCCACCGGGGCGGGCCGCGGTGAACAGGCCTGCTCGCATCCCGGTCACGCTAACCCGGCCCACCGACATTCCCGCGGGCACCGCGCCGGGAGGCAGCGCCACGCCCGCAGGCGCCCCGCCGGGCGGCAGCGCCACGGTCACGGTCTCCCGCCGGGAAGCAACGCCACGCGAACGCTCCCGCGCCACCGGCTGAGCCCTGGGGCCAGCCCGCGCCGCGGGACCCTCGACCTGCCGGACCTAGGCCTGCTCGGCGGCGCGCTCCGCGGCAGCCCGCTGGTACAGGTCGTCGATCCGGTCGGCGAAGTCGCGCAGCACCAGGTTGCGCTTCACGCTGAGCTTCGGGGTGAGGTAGTCGTCGAGGGTGAAGTCCTCCTCGAGGATCTCGTACTTGCGGATCGACTCCGCACGGGAGACCGCCCGGTTCGCCCGGTCGATCGCCCCCTGCAGCGCCTCGGCCACCTGCGGGTGGG
>CAZMDO010000408.1:0-2719 GCA_964564445.1 uncultured Ruaniaceae bacterium
GATCGCCGAGGGGCAGCACGCGGTGGCGACCGCGGAGCGGATGCGGGACCTGGTGTCCTCGGTGGAGGCGAGCGCGGTGCGCGACCCGGCGTTGCTGGCGAGGCTGGGGGAGTCGATCGACTACGAGATCAGCCTGCTGTCCACGCTGGCGGCGTGGCGGGCGACGGCGCTGCGCTACTACCAGTGGCTGGACACCGGGTCCTCGGAGGCTGCCGACGCGTGGCAGGCCGCGCGATCCGACTTCGACGCCGAGCGCGCAGCGCACCTGGTCACCTACGGCGACGACCTGGACTTCCCGGCGTACAACTTCGTGGCCGTCGACCGCGGTCTGGTGCACATGGACCGGGACCGGGCGATGGCCTGGCTCGCGTGCGGGTTGCTGGTGGTGTTCCTGCTGGGTGTCTTCTTGGTGGGGGTGCGCAGGTGGCGCAGCTGGTGGCTCACCTGCTCGACGGCGGTGTGGGTCTTGGTCTCGTTCCTCACCTTCTCGGGGTTCGCGTCCTGGCACTTCCCGGTGCTGCTGTCGATGATGACGCTCGTGCTGCTCGCGGTGCTGATGGCGCTGAACCGCACGGTGGCGGGGGAGCTGGCCCGGGTGGTGCTGCAGCGGTTGGCCGTGGTGGCGGCGGTGTTCCTGGTGGTGTGCGCGGTGCGCGGGCCGGGGCTGTTCTGGTTGCAGTTCTGGACCGGGCCGGCGGTGCGCAGCGTGCTGGTCACGGCGGTCGTGGCGCTGCTGCTGTGGGTGCTGGCGGGGGCCTGGGGTGTGGCGGCGCGCTCCCGCGGGAGCGTTTCGGATGGGGAGGAGCGCTCCTGCGGGAGCGTTTCGGACAGCGAGCGGCGCTCCCGCGGGAGCGTCTGGGCGAGTGGGTCGGTGCTCGCCGGGCTCGGCGCCATGCTGGTGGCAGTGGGCGTGGTGCCCGCGATCGCCGGTCTGGAGACCATGCTCACCGGCCTGAACAACGAGATGGCCATCCTGCCGATGGGGCTCTCGATGATCCTCGGCATCACCACCCACCTGGGCATCCCGAAGTCGCTGCCGGCGACGATCATGACCGCCGGGGGAGTGCTGCTGGTGCTCGGCGGGTTGCTGATGGTGGCCAGGGCGTGGTGGTGGCGGCCGGCGCGGACCTCCGAGGGCGCTGACCCATCGCACGAGAGCCCCATCCTTGACAGATAGGTTCGCCAACACGAAACTATCTGTCATGGCAGTGCTGGGTGTACGCGAGGCCGCGGCACGCCTGTCCGTGTCCGTTCGGCAGGTGCAGCAGCTCGTTGCCCGCGGCGAGCTGGACCAGGTCGCGCGAGGACTGGTGGACGAGACGTCTGTGGAGCGACTCCGGCTGGTCCGGGGCACGCCGCATCGTCGACCGTGGGCGCCGGCGACCAGCTGGGGAGCGGTAGCCATCCTCAGCGGGCGGCAGCCGGACTGGATGGGGCAGACCCAGAGATCGCGCCTTCGCGCCCGCCTGCGCGAGCTGACCGTGGAAGGGATCGTGGAGCGCACCCGGGCACGTGCCGATCCGACCCGTTACCGGGCACACCCCTCTACGGCTGCCCGGTTGGAGGGCGAGATCGTCTCTACAGCGTCGCAAGCGCAGGCGCTCGGCCTCGTAGCAGGACCTGGTATCGATGGCTACATCCCACGGGCGGCGCTCGACCATGTGGTTGCGCGCCACGGACTCCTCCGCGACCCCGCCGGCCAGGTCACCCTGCGCGCGACCGAGTTTCCGATCCACATTGTCGAGGACCTGGCGCAGCGGAGCCCGGCCCTGGCCGCTCTGGATCTGGCGGAGTCGCTCGATGTTCGGGAGCGGCGTGCGGGACTGGAGGGCCTGGCACACGCCCTGGCGGAGTGTCGTGGCTGACCGCCGCACGCTCGACGTGAGCGCGCCCGCCGGCGGTTGGGGACGGCCATGGCCGCTGGTCGCTGAGATCGAGTCGGTGCTCTCCTGCGAGTACTGGACCCTGGTCGGTGGCCTGATGGCGCAGCTTTACAGCATCCACCACGGGATCGACGTGGTCCGGCCGACCGAGGACGTCGACATGGTGCTGCACATCGAGACCCACCGCGGCGTGACGCACCGGGCGGCCCGCGCGCTGGAGTCCATCGGCTTCCAGTTCGAGCCGTCCATCGACGATCGGTCCGGCTACGGCCACCGGTTCCGGAGGGTGAGGCGAGCCAGCGGGGCTCCAGCCGAGACCGCGGAGACCGTTGATGTGCTGATCGCCGACCATGCCGCCCCACGGGTTGTCGAGCGGCTCCATGGCCGGAGGATGGTGGCCATCGAGGGCGGCACCCAAGCACTCCGTCGCACGGTCACCACGAACCTGACCATCTCCCCAGGGCGGACGACCACGCTGAGTGTGCCCTCGCCGTTCGGGGCAGCGGTCCTGAAGGCCGCTGCCTACCGGACAGACACCCGTGACCGCCGACGCCACCTGCTCGACGCCGCCGTGCTGCTCGCAGCGATCGAGGATCCGTACCTGGAACGTGAGGGGTTCCGAGGCTCGGATGCGTCCCGGATCACGACCCTGCGGAACGCCCTGCCGCTGACGGCGCAGGAGTGGACCAGGATTCCGCAGCCGTGGCGAACGTCCGGTCAGACGGCGCTGGCCATCCTCAGTCAGTAGCGCCGGCGCACCGAAGCACCTGGTGCTCGCTGCTGTCCGCCTGTGAAAACCTGCCGGCAGGGCCATCATGGAGGGGTGTGCCCGAGAC
>CAZMDO010000409.1:0-2713 GCA_964564445.1 uncultured Ruaniaceae bacterium
CCGCCAGTGGTAGGCGAAGCGGAACCGTCCCTGCGGATCCCGTTCGGTGTGCAGGCGCTCCAGCCGGGCGAGGGTGGCCGCCGGCCAGTTGGCGCGCACCTGGTCGGGCTCGCGTGCGTACCCCTGGAAGTTGATCAGCCGGCCGCCGCTGGCCCACGGCTGGAGTGCGTCCAGCACGCGGGCACCCGCCGCCGTGACCGCCTCCTGCAGCGGTGGTGGGTAGGGGCCGATCACGCCCAGGCTGAACGCGGCCTCCCGCCCGGCGACGGCCGACTCATAGGGTCCTGGTCGGCGGAGCGCGCCGCCCATCAGCCGCAGCTCGACGAGCACCAGCGGCACGTCCAGCTCCGGTCCCGCCACCGCCAGCAGCGCGTCGACCGCGCCTGCCGGCAGGTCCGCCAGGAGCAGGCCGTCGTCCCGGGCGGGCATCGCATCGGTCGGGTCCTGGTGCACCGAGGAGATCTCCGCGGGGGAGGAGCGCCGGACCAGGTCGACCACGGGTGTGCCGGCCGCGCGCATCGGCGCGAGCAGCGCGGCTCCGGCCGCGTCCTCGCCCACGTGCACGTAGCGCAGGTGCACCGACAACCGCCCGCGCAACGGTTCGGGGACGGCCGGGTCCTCGGGCAGGCGCAGCAGGGCGATCGACGTGCTCACCGACTCCGGCAGCGTCGGTGCCCACTGCGCCCAGGTGTGCAGCAGCGCGCTCGCCTGCTCGCCGGGGAAGAAGATCGCGCCGCCGTAGTAGTGCGGCACCGGCACCAGCTCGAGCTCCAGGCTGGTGACCACCCCGAGCTCGGGCTTGCCGCCGCGGAGCGCCCAGAAGAGCTCCGGCTCGCTGTCTGGTCCGACCGTGACGGGCACGGCGTCCGCCCCCACCAGGGTGAGGTGGTGCACCCAGTCGGAGGCGAAGCCGAAGGTGCGCGCCATCGGCCCCATCCCGCCGCCGAGGGTGTACCCGACGACGCCGACGCTCGGCGAGGAGCCGCACAGCGGCGCCAGACCGTAGCGGGCGGCGGCGCTGATCACCTCCTGCCAGCGCACTCCCGCTGCCACCGCCACGGTGCGGCGCTCCGGGTCGAGGGTCAGTTCCTGCAACCGGCCGGTGGTCACCAGCAGCCCGCCGGACATCGGGGTGCCGATGCCGTGACCGGTGGCCTGGACCCGCACCGGCAGGTCGTGCTCGGCGGCGTACCGCACCGCCAGCGCGACGTCGCTGTCGGCGCCGGCCGCCACGACCAGGTCCGGCCGGTGGGTCTCGGCGAGGTTGAAGCCGCGGTGCGCTGCGGCGAAGTCCGGGTCGGAGGGCTGGTGCACGGAGCCACGCAGCCCGGAGACGAGCGTGGCGGGCACCGTCAGGCCGGCGTCCGGAGCAGGAGGAACGAGCGACATCGGGCATCCTCTGCGGGTGCGGGCGGACGTGGGGTGCGTCCGCCATCGGCTCCAGGGTAGGGCGATCGCCACGCGGTGTAAACGGCGCGGTGTACAGCTGGCAAGATGGCCGCCGCTTCGTGGCCCTTGCCGCCGGGCACCGGCGGGACCGCCCGCCGCACCGGTGCGATACTGGCCCCAGCACAGACCTGGAGCGAAGTGGAGCAGTGAGAAGCCGATGACCGACGAGACCGCCTACCGCATCGAGCACGACACCATGGGCGAGGTGCGGGTGCCCAAGGACGCCACCTACCGGGCGCAGACCCAGCGCGCGGTGGAGAACTTCCAGATCTCCTCCCGCGGCATCTCCCGCCACCACATCGCCGCGCTCGCGCAGATCAAGCGGGCCGCTGCCCGGGCGAACGCCGAGCTGGGCGTGCTGGACGAGGAGCGGGCCGAGGCCATCGGTGCCGCCGCCGACCGGGTGATCGCCGGCGAGTTCGACCACGACTTCCCGATCGACATCTTCCAGACCGGGTCCGGCACCTCCTCGAACATGAACGCCAACGAGGTGATCGCCACCCTGGCCTCCACCGGGGCGCTCGAGGTGCACCCGAACGACCACGTGAACGCCTCCCAGTCCTCCAACGACACCTTCCCGGCGTCGATCCACGTGGCCGCCACGCAGGCGGTGATCTCCGAGCTGCTGCCCGGTCTGGAGACCCTCGCCGCCGCCCTGCAGCGCAAGGCCGACGAGTTCGCCGACGTGGTCAAGTCCGGGCGCACCCACCTGATGGACGCCACCCCGGTCACCCTCGGCCAGGAGTTCGGCGGCTACGCCCAGCAGGTGCGCAACGGCATCGACCGCATCGCCGCTGCCCTGCCCCGGCTGGCCGAGCTCCCGCTGGGCGGCACCGCCGTGGGCACCGGCATCAACACCCCGGTCGGGTTCGCTGCCCGGGTGATCGAGCTGGTCGCGGAGAACACCGGCCTGCCGCTCACCGAGGCGCCGAACCACTTCGAGGCCCAGGGCGCCCAGGACTCCCTGGTGGAGACCTCCGGGCAGCTGCGCACGATCGCGGTGTCCCTGGTGAAGATCTGCAACGACCTGCGCTGGATGGGCTCCGGGCCGCGCACCGGCCTCGGCGAGATCGCCCTGCCCGACCTGCAGCCCGGCTCCTCGATCATGCCCGGCAAGGTGAACCCGGTGATCCCGGAGGCGACCCTGATGGTCTGTGCCCAGGTGATCGGCAACGACGCGGCGATCGCCTTCGCCGGCACCACCGGTTCCTTCGAGCTGAACGTGATGCTGCCGGTGATGGCCCGCAACCTGCTGGAGTCGATC
>CAZMDO010000410.1:0-2684 GCA_964564445.1 uncultured Ruaniaceae bacterium
GTGCCGATCACCAGCACCGGGGCATCGCTGGACTGCTCCCACGGGCCGGTGTAGGCGTCCTCGTCGCTGACGCCGACGGTCTCGCACTGCGAACCCACCCAGGCCCGCGCCGGACCGAAGTGCGGCGCCTCCTCCTCGGCCGCGGCGGCCTGGGCCGGGTAGTCGGCCAGCGTGCCGGGGCTGTGGGTGTCCATGCACATGCTCGCCAGCGCCCCGCCGACCGAGGCGTAGTCCTCCAAGAAGCCGATCTCGCGCAGGAAGTCCCGGATCGAGTCCGCACCGGTGGACGGGGCGGAGAACGCCCGGTTCTGCTGCTCCGGCTCGACCAGCGCCGCCAGGGTAGCGGCCAGGCCGGACCACTGCGTGGGCGAGTACATCGACTGGAACACCAGGTACACGGCGTCGTCGTAGCCGATCTCGGTGGTGCTGCCATCCGGCAGGGGTACCTCGACCGGGCTCTGCTTGAGCTGGTCGAACAACTCCTCCACCACCTGCTCCGGGTCACCGAGCGCCGCCAGGGCACAGTTCTGCGGTCCGGCCTCTGCGCACAGCCGGAGGAACTCGTGGTAGGTCTCGTCGGTGGCGACCGCCTGGCCCATCCGGCGGCCCAGGCTGCGCTCGTCCCCCTCCCCGACCCAGGCGTCGGGGTCCACGGTCCCGTCCAGCACCATGGTGCGGATCCGGTCGCCGAACAGCTCGCCGTAGGTGGCGCCGAGGATGGTGCCGTAGGAGTAGCCCACGTAGTTCAGCTGCTCGTCGCCCACGGCCTGGCGGAGCAGGTCCATGTCCCGGGCCACGTTCGCCGTCGACGAGGTGGCGATCCGGCCCCCGGAGGTGGCGGTGCAGGCGACGCCGAGGGTGGCGGTCTTCGCCATGAACCGCACCTCCTCGCGGTGCGTGACCGGGAAGGCCTCCATCCGGGAGACGAACGCGGTCTCCGCCTCCTGGTTCGGGAAGCAGGTGACCGGGTCGGAGGTACCCACGCCACGCGGGTCGAAACCGATGATGTCGAAGTGGGCCCGGACCTGATCGGTGAACAGTGAGCTGCCGAGCTGGTGCAGCGTCTCCACTCCCGGACCGCCCGGGCCGCCGAAGTTCAGGAACAGGGAGCCGATCTTGTGCTCGGGATCGCTGGCCGGCAGCCGGGTCATCGCGATCGTGGTGGTGCGCCCGTTCGGCCGGTCGTAGTCGCTGGGCACCTCCACGCTGGTGCAGTCGAACTGCTCGAGCCCCTCGCCGCAGGCACCCCAGTCCACCTCGGGCACCGGTGCCTCCACCTGGGCGGCGGACCCTGCACCGTGCGCCCCATCGGCGGCCTGCGGACCGGCCGGTCGGGCGGCGGCGGGCACGGCCGCGAGGAGCAGCATCGCCGCCGCGACGACGCCGGCCGCTGGTGCTGATCTACGGACCCTCTCGTTGCCACTCATGTGCTCCGTGCTAACAGTGCGTCCCGCGGCTGGACAACCATCTGCCGTGAGATTCACCACAGCGGAGGACCGGCCGGGGCTGGACGTGCGACGTCCGGTGGACACCGCGCTCCGCCGCAGGAGTGAGATCGGGGTCACGGTCGACCATGCCCGTGCATCCCCATCCGGTCTGTGGCAGAGTCCAGCACGCGACGGGTAGGACCGGACTGGGCTGCTCGTCGGGACGTCGTAGGGGGCACAGCGTGGGGACGTCGTAGGGGGCACAGCGCCGACCACATCTACCTGGAGGGGGAGAGATGTTCCTCAGTCGTACCCGCACCACCCGCCCTGGGCCCGGCCGCCGCGGGAGGCTCACGGCGGCCGGACTCGGCACCCTGCTGCTGCTCGCCGCCGGCTGCGACACCGGCCAGCCGCCGGGCCCGACCGACGATGCCTCCGGCCCGAGCGCCGGACCCAGCGAAGGTCCGACCGACGCGGGCAGCACCGACGATCCGACCGGGGCTCCGCTCGGCGATTGGGTCCAGGTGCCCGCCGGCGCCATCCTGCTCACCTCCGTGCCCGGTACCGCCGTCCTCGCCGTCGGGGAGCCCGACCACGGCGAGGGAACCCGGGGCGTGGCCGCCTACGACCCGGCCGGTGAGGAGCTGTGGAGCCATCCCGGCGTGGTCGAGGACTACTACCGACCCACTGCGGCGGCCACCGAGGTCGGCGTCGCCGTGCTCACCCCGGACGGGGACTCCACCGCGGTCACCATGCTCGACTGGGCCGACGGCACCGAGCTGTGGAGCGTCCCGGCCAGCGAGCTCGGCGGCTGCCACGAGTGGCGCTTCGCCGACCTGCCCGACCCGCAGGTCCTCACGCTCACCACCGACGGCGCACCCTGCCCGGGCACCGAACCAGGCCGTGCCGGGGCGATCACCATCGACCCGGTCGACGGCAGCGTCCGCGAGGAGCACCTGCCCAGCTCCGGGACCATCACCACGGTCGCTGCCACCGGCACCGGTGAGGTGTGGAGCGCAGAAGCTACCGACGCCGAGCTGACCGTGCAGCGCTTCGACCCGGTCGGCGGCGGGGTGGACACCCGCACGGTCGGCTGGGACGCGCCGCTCGCCGTGGACCTGCGCCCGCGCGCTGAGTCCGAACGGGTCACCCTCAACCAGGTGACGCCTCACCTGGCCATCGTGCAGCGCTGGGCGGAGGACGGCCTGGCCGCCTCCGCTCTGCTCGACTGGACCGTCGAGGACGGTGAGGACGACC
>CAZMDO010000411.1:0-2682 GCA_964564445.1 uncultured Ruaniaceae bacterium
GTCTCCTGCTCCCCCAGGGCGGTGCGGACCAGCTGGCCGAGCACGTGGCTGGGGATGCCCGCGTACACCCCGCTGCGCAGCTGCGGATCCGAGCCGATCGGGTTGAAGTAGCGCAGCACCACCGCCCTCAGGTCGGTGCCGGCGGCCAGGTCGGCGAGCACCTCCTCGACCATCAGCTTGGTGCGCCCGTACGGGGAGGTGGGGGCGAGCAGGTGGTCCTCGTACACCTCGAAGTCCGGGGCCGGGCCGTACACCGCGGCCGAGGAGGAGAACAGCACCCGGGTGCAGCCGAGCCGGGTGAGCTCGTCGAAGAGCTCCAGGGACCTGGCCACGTTGTTCTCGTAGTACTCATACGGTCGGGCGATCGAGTCCGGAACGATGGTCAGCGCGGCCATGTGCACGCACGCCTCGATCTCCGGGTGCTCGCCGAGGATGCGCTGCAGCAACCGGCGGTCGGCGATGTCGCCCTGGTAGAAGATCCGGCCCGTGGTGAACGCCTTCTCCCCGTTCACCAGGGAGTCCAGCAGCACCGGGGTGTGCCCCGCCTGCTCGAGAGCGGTGGCGGTGATCGAACCGATGTATCCGGCGCCGCCGGTCACGAGAACCTTCATGCCTGTCAGCCTACTGATCGCCACGCACCGCCCGGCACGGCAGGATCAGTCGGTCGTGCCGAACACGGCGCGCGCCTCCGCGGCCAGGATCACCGACCCGGCGACCAGCACGCCGGTGCCGGTGGCGATCTGGTCCGCATCCCCCTGCTCGGCCAGGTCGGCCGCCAGGGCGATCGCCTCGGCCAGGTTCGCCTGCACGTGCACGAGGTCCTCGTCGAACACGTCCCGGGCGATCTCGGCGAGGTCGTCGGGGTCCATGGACCGCATCGAGGTGGACTGGGTGATCACGACCTCGTCCAGCAGCGGCTCCAGCACCGAGAGGATGCCCTCGGCGTCCTTGTCCGCCATCACCCCGACCACACCGACCAGGCGGCTGAATGCGAACGCCTCCTCCACCGCGTCCACCAGCACCTGGGCACCGGCCGGGTTGTGCGCGGCGTCCACCAGCACCGTCGGGCTGGACCGCACCAGCTCCAGCCGCGCCGGGGAGGAGACGTCGGCGAACGCGGCCTCCACCACCGCCCCGTCCAGGGCACCACCGCCGAGGAACTGCTCCACCGCCATCAGCGCGAGCAGCGCGTTCTGCGCCTGGTGCGCCCCGTGCAGCGGCAGGAAGATGTCGGTGTACAGGCCGGCCGGCGTGCGCAGGTTGATCAGCTGGCCGCCGACGGCCACCGCCCGGGCGGCCACCTCGGCGTCGAACCCCTGGGCCACCACCCGCGCCCCCTGGGCCACGGCCCGCCGGGCGAGGATCGCCGCCACCTCCTCGGCCTGCTCCGCCGAGACCACCACGGCCGGCGGGTCCAGCTCCTTGATGATGCCCGCCTTGATGGTGGCGATCTCCTCCAGGCTGTGCCCGAGCCAGCGTTCGTGGTCGCGGGCGATCGGGGTGAACACCGCCACCTCACCGTCGATCACGTTGGTGGAGTCCCACTCCCCGCCCAGGCCGACCTCCACCACAGCCACCTCGATCGGCGCGTCGGCGAAGGCGGCGTAGGCCATCCCGGTGAGCACCTCGAAGAAGTTCAGCCGCGCGTGCCCACGCTCGCGCAGGTGGTCGTCGACCATCTGCACGTACGGCTCGATGTCCCGCCAGGTGTCCACGAACGCCTGGGCGCTGATCGGCTCGCCGTCGATGGAGATCCGCTCCCGCACCGAGTGCAGGTGCGGGGAGGTGAAGCGGCCGGTGCGCAGCCCCACCTCACGCAGCAACCGTTCGACCATCCGGGCGGTGGAGGTCTTCCCGTTCGTGCCGGTCAGGTGGATGGCCCGGTAGGCGTGCTGCGGCGAGCCGAGCAGGTCCACCAGCTCGGCGACCCGGTCGATCGTCGGGGAGATCTTGTGCTCCGGCGCCCGCTGCACGATCTCGGCGTAGATCTGTGCCGCCTGCGCCTCGGCCTCCGCCGCAGCCGCAGCCTCGGCCGCGGACCTGCCCGGGTTGCCCCCCGTGCGACCGCTGCGGCGTGCCGGGCCGGTCACGGCGTCCAGCTCTCGTCCTTGGCCAGGTTCACGCCCACGGCGTGGTCCGGGTCGTTGGTGGCCGGCAACGGGTCCACCCGCACCGACGTGGCCAGGGTCTCCGCAGCGATGAAGTCGGACCGGTCGAGCACCGCCTGCGACCAGTTCCCGGGCACCCCCAGGGCCAGGGTGATCCGGTCGGACACGTGCAGGCCGGCAGCCTTGCGCGCGTCCTGCACCTGGCGCACCACGTCCCGGGCGTAGCCGTCGCCGAGCAGCTCGTCGTCCAGCTCCAGGTCGAGCACGGCGAACCCGCCACCGTCGAGCACCCCGGCGGCGATGGTGTCCCCGAACCGGTCCTCGATCTCCGTGGTGAGCGTGAACTCCCCCTCCTGCAGCGTGATCCCGTCGGCCACCACCGCGCCGTCGGCCACCTGCTCCCAGGCACCGGTGCGCGAGGCGGCGATCGCCTGCTGCACCTGCCGGCCCAGCCGCGGTCCGGCCACCCGGGCGTTCACGGTGAGCTTGGTGTACACGCCGTACTCGGCGGCCGCTCCGTCGGCCAGGTCGAGCACCTCCACCGACTTGACGTTCACCTCCTCGGCGATCAGGT
>CAZMDO010000412.1:0-2677 GCA_964564445.1 uncultured Ruaniaceae bacterium
GCGGCTGCACCTGGCGGATAGGCTGGGAGGGTGTCGAACCTCACCGAGTCCGTCGAGCCCGCCTGGCCCGCGCCCACTGCGACCGGCCCGCTGGACGCCACGATCACCATCCCCGGGTCGAAGTCGCTGACCAACCGGGCCCTCCCCCTGGCAGCGCTGGCGAGCGAACCCACCACGATCCGCGGTGCCCTCTCCTCCCGCGACAGCGACCTGATGATCGGCGCACTGCGGGCGCTGGGCACCCGGATCGAGACCAGCGACCGCGGCACCACCCTGCACATCACCCCCGGCCGGCTGGCCGGCGGGGCGGAGGTGGACTGCGGGCTGGCCGGGACGGTGATGCGGTTCGTCCCCGCGATCGCGGCCCTCGCCGACGGTCCGGTCACCCTGGACGGCGACCCGGGGGCACGGCAGCGGCCGATGGGTCCGGTGCTGCGCGCCCTGGCCGACCTGGGCGTGCGGGTCACCGCAGCCGGCGCCGCCGCGGCGACGGTCGACGTGCCGGAGCACCTACCGGTGGTGGTGCACGGTACCGGCCAGGTGCGCGGCGGCGAGATCGAGGTGGACTCCTCCGCCTCCTCCCAGTTCGTCTCCGCGCTGCTGCTGGCCGCACCACGGTTCACCGAGGGCCTGACCGTGCGGCACGTGGGCGAGGTGCTGCCGAGCACACCGCACATCGACATGACCGTGGCCTGCCTGCGCGAGCGCGGGGTGCAGGTGACCGAGCTCTCCGACGTCGAGTGGCAGGTGGCCCCCGGCCCGATCAGCGGCGGCGAGATCAGCATCGAACCGGACCTGTCCAACGCGGCCCCGTTCCTGGCCGCAGCCCTGGCGGCCGGGGGCACCGTGCGCATCCCGGGCTGGCCCGCCGAGAGCACCCAGCCGGGCATGCTGCTGCCCGGGTTCCTGGAGCAGCTCGGCGCACGGACCGAGATCTCCGACGGCACCCTGGCCGTCACCGGCACCGGCAGGATCACCCCGGTGGACCTGGACCTGTCCGCCGCCGGTGAGCTCACCCCCACGATCGCGGCCCTGGCCGCCCTGGCCGACGGCGTCACGCACCTTCGCGGGGTCGCTCACCTGCGCGGTCACGAGACCAACCGGCTGGCCGCGCTGGTCACCGAGATCACCCGCCTGGGCGGGCAGGCCGAGGAGCTCCCGGACGGCCTGGTGATCCGCGGCGGTGGCCTGCACGGGGCTCGGGTGGAGACCTACGCCGACCACCGGATGGCCACCTTCGCCGCCGTGGTCGGCGTGGCCGTGCCCGAGGTGGGCGTGGTGGACGTGGCCACCACCGGCAAGACGATCCCGGACTTCCCCGGGCTGTGGCGCGAGCTGTTCGGCAGCAGCGGACGCTGATGCCCCGGCGGTTCCAGCACTACACCGAGGAGGACGTCCGCGTCCGGCCGAACCGGCGCGGCACGCGCCCTCGCTCCAAGCAGCGCCCCGACCACGCCGACGCAGCTCCGGGACTGGTCACCGCCGTCGACCGGGGCCGTTACCACGTGCTCACCGACGCCGGTACGCCCCTGGTGGCGATCAAGGCGCGCGAGCTGGGCCGCGGAGCGATGGTGGTCGGTGACCGGGTGGACCTGGTCGGTGACGTCTCCGGCGCGGAGGGCACCCTGGCGCGGGTGGTGCGGGTGCACGAGCGCGCCACGGTGCTGCGGCGCAGCGCTGAGGACAGCGACTCCTTTGAGCGGGTGATCGTGGCCAACGCCGACCAGCTGGTGATCGTCACCGCCCTGGCCGACCCCGAGCCGCGCCCACGGATGGTGGACCGGTGCCTGGTGGCGGCCTTCGACGCGGGGATGGACGCGTTGCTGTGCCTGACGAAGGCGGACCTCGCACCGCCGGAGCCGTTCCTGGAACGCTACGCCGGGCTGGACGTGCCGGCGGTGACCACCCACCTGGCCGATGCCCGGGTGCGCGGGCTGCAGCAGGTGCGCGAGCACCTCACCGGCCGGGTGTCGGTGCTGGTGGGGCACTCGGGAGTGGGCAAGTCGACCCTGGTGAACGCGCTGGTGCCGGAGGCGGGACGGGCCACCGGCGGGGTGAACGTGGTCACCGGGCGCGGGCGGCACACCTCCTCCTCGGCGGTGGCGCTGGCGCTGCCGGGCGGCGGGTGGATCATCGACACCCCGGGGGTGCGCTCGTTCGGGCTGGCGCACGTGGAGGTCGACCGGTTCCTGGCGGCGTTCACCGACCTGGCCGAGGTCGCCCAGGACTGCCCGCGCGGGTGCACGCACGCCGCCGACGCCCCGGACTGCGCACTGGACGAGTGGGCGGTGACGGCCGGACCGGTGGGCCGTGCCCGGTTGGAGTCCTTCCGCCGGCTGCTCGCCTCCCGCCTCGCCGGCGAGGACTGACCGCCCCGACGGAGGTACTTTCGTCACACCGAGGCACATTCCGTCCCGACGGAGGCACTTTCGTCGGGGCGGAGGCACGTCCCGTCCCGACGGAGGTACTTCTGTGACACTGAGGCACGAGATAGGTACCTCAGTGTCACAGAAGTACCTCCATCGCCCGGCGGGCGCGTGGCCCGGCGGGCGGGTGGCCCGGCGGGCGCGTGGCCCGGCGGCGGGGGGCCTGGCGGCGGGCGGAGGTCAGGCGGGCGCGGTTACTTCCGGTGGGACAGTGCGGAGAGCACGTCCCGGTCCATCCGGGAGATCAGGTC
>CAZMDO010000413.1:0-2676 GCA_964564445.1 uncultured Ruaniaceae bacterium
GGCCAGGAGGAGCGCACCAGGTCGTGGTTGGCGCCGATGCCGCCGGTGGCGATCACCACGGCACCGGCGGCCAGCTCCACCCGGTCGGTCACCTCCCGGGGAGTCGGTTCACCGCGGCGGGCGGTGCTCGGCGCGAGCACATCGGCGCGCACGCCGGTCACGGCGCCGTCGGTGCGGACCAGCTCGGTGGCCCGGTGCCGGAACCGGATGTCCAGCAGGCCCTCGGCCCGGGCGGACCGGGCGGCGGTGAGGAACGGGGCGAGCACCCCGGGCCCGGTGCCCCACGTGACGTGGAACCGGGGGAGGGTGTTGCCGTGCCCGCCGGCCAGGTACCCGCCGCGCTCGGCCCACTGCACCAGCGGGAACCAGCGCACCCCCAGTCCGTGCAACCATGCGCGCATCGGCCCGGCGGCGAACTCCACGAAGTTCTGGGCCCAGGCGTAGCCGGTGGCATCGGGGCCCTCGCCGCGGTCCGCGCCGGGGGCGAACTCGGCGGAGCCGAGCCAGTCGGAGAAGGCGAGCTCGGCGCTGTCGCGCAGGCCGAGGCGCCGCTGCTCGGGGGAGTTCACCAGGAACAGCCCGCCGAAGGACCAGAACGCCTGCCCGCCCAAGGATGCGGCCGGTTCGGCGTCCAGCACGATGACCCGCTGCCCCCGGCGGGTGAGCTCAGTGGCCGCGACCAGGCCGGCCAGGCCGGCTCCGATCACGATGACGTCAGCGTCGGACATGACCAGCAGCCTACTAGCCGGCCTCGGCGAGCCTCCGCTCGATTCGGCTCGGTGAGTTGACTGCACTCGGCGTAGAATGCAGTCAACGACAGCGAGAGGGGTGCATGATGGCGGTGCTGACGATCCGGAACGTTCCCAGTGAGGTGCACCGCGCGCTCCGGCTTCGAGCGGCGCAGCATGGGCGCAGTGCCGAAGCCGAGGTGCGCGAGATCCTGGCCGCCGCCCTCATCCCGAAGCAGCGCACGCGACTCGGCGACGCCCTGGCCGCGCTCGGCCGGGAGCTGGAGCTGAGCGACGAGGATGTCACCGCCCTGGAGGGGGTCCGGGACAAGGCACCGGCCACGCCGATGCCGATGCCGTGATCGTCCTCGACACGAACGTCGTCTCGGCGGCGATGCGACCCACCCGGAGGCCTCGGTACTCGCCTGGCTGAACGATCAGGTGGCGGAGAGCCTCTATCTTCCGAGCGTCGCTCTGGCGGAGCTGCTCTTCGGTCGCGGCGCGCGCCTCCGGGAGACCCTTACCGGCCACCGACGGCTACATCGCGGCGACGGCGGCTGCCCGCGGGTTTGCCGTTGCCACCCGGAACGTCCGGCACTTCGAGGGGACCGGGGTCGACGTCATCGACCCGTGGGGCTGACACCGACCGTGCTCAGCGGGAGCGGTACACCCGCAGGCTGAGCTCGGGCACCTCGATGGTGGACCCGGCGTGCACGGTCCCGCCGGCCTGCGGGCGCTCCCAGACCGAGTCCCAGCACAGCTCCAGCTCGGCGGCACCGGCGCTGGTGAGCGTGACCCCGACCGGGTTGGTGGCACCGTTGAGCACCACCAGCACCTCACCGGGCTCGCGGACGTCCCGCAGGTACATCTGCAGCACGCGGCGGTGCGGGTCGTGCCAGCGGTGGTGGGTCATCGGCGCGCCGTGCTCGTCGTACCAGGCCAGGGTCGGGTGCACGTCGGTGGACTCGCCGTGGTGGAACCGCTCCGGGCGCAGCGCACCCACCGCGGCGCGCAGCCGGAGCAGGTGGGCCACGGTGGCGCTCAGGTCCTCCTGCCAGTCCGCCAGGTCCCAGTCCACCCAGGACAGCGGTGAGTCCTGGCAGTAGGCGTTGTTGTTGCCCTGCTGGCTGCGGCCGACCTCGTCCCCGGCGGTGAGCATCGGGGTGCCGCCGGCGAGCAGCAGGGTGCCGAGCAGGTTGCGCATCGTGCGCCGCCGGTGGGCGAGCACCTCGGCGTCGTCGGTGGGCCCCTCCACGCCGTGGTTCCAGGACAGGTTGTTGTCGGTGCCGTCCCGGCCCTCCTCCCCGTTGGCCTCGTTGTGCTTGTGGTCGTAGGAGACCAGGTCCGCCAGGGTGAACCCGTCATGGGCGGTGACGTAGTTGATCGAGGAGACCGGTCCGCGGTCCTCCGGTGCGAGCCGCGGGGTGAACAGGTCGGCCGACCCGGACAGCCGGGTGGCCAGCTCGCGCAGGTCATGGCCCACCCCGCCGTGGGTGGAGGCGGCGGCATCGGTGATCCAGAACCGGCGCAGCGTGTCCCGGAACTTGTCGTTCCACTCCGCCAGCGGCGCCGGGAACGCCCCGGTGCGCCACCCGCCGGGGCCCACGTCCCATGGTTCGGCGATCAGCTTGGTCGCCGAGAGCACCGGGTCGGTGGCCAGGGCCACCAGGAACGGGTGGTCCGGATCGAAGGTGTGCCCGCGCCGGGCCAGGGTGGTGGCCAGGTCGAACCGGAACCCGTCCACGCCGATCGCCTGCACCCAGTACCGCAACGAGTCCAGGGTCATCCCGACCACTGCCCGGCTGCGGAAGTCCAGGGAGCTGCCGGTGCCGGTGACGTCCTCGTACTCGGTGTGCCGGGCGCCGCGGTGCAGGTAGTAGCCGGCGTTGTCCAGCCCCCGCCAGGAGAGCATCGGCCCGTCCAGCCCGCCCTCGCAGGTGTGGTTGTA
>CAZMDO010000414.1:0-2675 GCA_964564445.1 uncultured Ruaniaceae bacterium
ACCAGTCCGACCCTCATCGTTCCTCCGCCTGGCTGCGGGCGCGGGCCAGCCGCTCCGGGTCGAGGTCGGCGGTGTACACCTTCTGCAGCATGTGCCAGTCCTGCGGCACGTGCGCGAGACTGCGGGCGTAGCTGGTGAACCAGCTGCGCGTCATCTGGGCCACCCGCTCGGCGCTGGTCACCGAGGCGTCCCCCGGGGCGGGCACCGCCACCTCCGGGAGGAAGTCGATGTGGATGCCCCACGGGCTGCGCGCCCGCCGGCGCCGGTCGCCGCTGAGCCGTTCGTAGTGGATCAGCACCGGCATCACCGGTATGCCCCGGGCCAGCGCCAGGGCTGCCGGTCCGGGAGCCACCCGCACCTCGTGCTCACCCACCTGCACGTCCACCCCGGTGCTGGACAGGTCCCGGTCGGCCAGCAGCGGCACGATGCCCGGGCGACGGCTCTCCCGGAGCAGCTCGCGGAACACTCCCCCGCCCTTCTGGAACGGCACGATCACCATCCCCAGGGACTCGCGGAAGCCGACGAACGCCTCGAACAGCTCGGGCGGCTCGAGCCGTTCGGCCACGGTGATCACCGTGCCGAGATGCCGGTTCGCCCACGCACCGGCCAGGTCCCAGTTGCCCGAGTGCCCCAGCGCCAGCACCACCGTCTCGCCACGGGAGACCCGCTCCGCATACTGCTGGTACCCGGTGGCGCGCACCCGCGCGTCGATCTCCTCCTCGGTCATGCCCGGCAGCTGGAACGCCTCGCAGTAGTAGCGCATGTAGGAGCGCATCCCCGCCCGGGAGAGCCGGCGCAGCTCGCGCCCCTCGGTGCCTGCCGTCAACCGGGACAGGTTGCGCTCCAGCTGGCGCACCCCGCTGATCCGCAGGGTGTGCGCCGCCAGGGCGACCAGGTCGAAGATGCCGCGGGCCAGACCGCGGGGCAGGCGTGGCACCACCCGCCAGGCGAGCAGGAACACGCGGGCCGGATCCATCCGCCTCATGCCGGCTCCTGCTCGGCGGTCGCCCGGTAGACCACCATGCTGCGCTGCACCACGGTGATCAGGTTGGCCACCACCAGCAGCGCCAGTGCCACCACCAGCACCACCGGCGGGGCACCCAGGCCCACGGCCAGGGTGGCCACCCCGGCGAACACCAGCCGGTCGGTGCGCTCGGCGATCCCGGCCTTGGCGCTCACCCCCAGCCCCTCGGCGCGGGCCCGGGCGTAGGAGACGAGCATGCCGAAGAACACGCACGCCAGCCCGAGCGCCAGCCCGGGGGCCTGCCAGCGCTGCTCGTCCTGGCCGAGCAGGTACAGGCCGAGCGCGGTGAAGATGGCGGCATCGGTGATCCGGTCCATGGTGGAGTCCAGGTAGGCGCCGAAGGCGCTCTCCCGGCCCAGCTCGCGGGCCATCAGCCCGTCCACGGAGTCGGCGAACGCCAGCACCAGCACGGCCAGCACGCCCACCACCAGGTGACCGGGCGGCAGCAGCAGCAGCGCTGCCGCGCTGGTGGCGACCGTGCCGATCACGGTCACCACGTTCGGGCTCACGCCCAGGCGCACCAGCTGGTGGGCCAACGGTCCGAACACCGCTGCGGTGAAGCCGCGCCCGTGGTTACCGAGGACCATCGACCCACCCGGTGGCCAGCTGGCTGCGGGTCTGACCGAGCAGCTCCGGCAGGGCACGCGCATGGCCGACGATGGGCAGAAAGTTGGAGTCGCCGGCCCACCGGGGTACCACGTGCTGGTGCACGTGCCCGGCCACGCCGGCGCCGGCAACCGCTCCGGCGTTCATGCCCAGGTTGAACCCGTCGCAAGCCTTCACCTGCTGCAGCGTGCGCATCGCCGAGGCGGCCAGCTCGGTCATCTCCGCCCGTTCACCGGCGGTCATCGTGATCAGGTCCGGTACGTGCCGGTAGGGGCAGATGAGCAGGTGACCGGGGTTGTACGGGTACAGGTTCAGCACCACGTAACAGCTCTCCCCCCGGTGCACCACGAGTGCCTGCTCGTCCTCCTGGGCCGGTGCCGCGCAGAACGGGCACCCCGGCCCGGCGGCGTCGTCGACCGGCTTGTTCTCCCCGTCGATGTAGGCCATCCGGTGCGGCGTCCACAGCCGGTCGTACCCGTCCGGGACCCCCGGGTGGCCGCCCGCGCCCTCCACGGTCAGACCTGCACCCGGGTGGCGATGGCATCGGTGATCAGACCGACCGCCTCCTGGACCGGCACCCCGTTGCGCTGGCTGCCGTCCCGGTACCGGAACGAGACGCACCCCGCCTCGGCGTCCTCACCCCCGGCGATCAGCACGAACGGCACCTTCTGCTTGGTGGCCGTGCGGATCTTCTTGTTGAACCGGTCGTCGGAGGTGTCCATCTCGGCGCGCACGCCCGCAGCCCGCAGCCGGGCCACGACATCCCCGAGATAGTCCTCGAAGACCTCGGCCACCGGGACCGCGAGCACCTGCACCGGGGCCAGCCACGGGGGGAACGCGCCGGCGTAGTGCTCCAGCAGCACCCCGAAGAAGCGTTCGATGGACCCGAACAGGGCGCGGTGGATCATCACCGGTCGCTGCCGGGAACCGTCGGCCGCCGTGTACTCCAGCTCGAACAGCTCCGGCTCGAAGAAGTCCAGCTGGATCGTGGACAGCTGCCAGGTGCGGCCGATGGCGTCCTTGGCCTGCACCGAGATCTTCGGAC
>CAZMDO010000415.1:0-2673 GCA_964564445.1 uncultured Ruaniaceae bacterium
CAGGTGGGCGACAAGCGCGCCCGGGAGATCTTCTTCCTGGCCCGGGAGTACTCGGCGCAGCAGGCCGAGGCGTGGGGGGCCATCAACGAGGCGGTGCCCCATGCGGAGCTGGAGGAGCGGGCGCTGGAGTACGCGGCGATCATCGCCACCAAGTCCCCGCAGGCGGTCCGGATGCTGAAGTTCGCGTTCAACCTCGCCGACGACGGTCTGGCCGGGCAGCAGGTGTTCGCCGGGGAAGCCACCCGGCTGGCGTACATGACCGACGAGGCGGTGGAGGGGCGCGATGCGTTCCTGCAGCGCCGCGAGCCGGACTGGTCGGCGTTCCCCTACTACTACTGACGTCTGGGCGAGAGGCCGACAACAACGTCACGAAAGGTCGGTCACCGGTGCCCGATCCTTATTGACGCTGTCACGAGCGAGTCCCCCTCGCCCAGGCGAGGCCGGCCTCTGCCAGTTCGCCGAGGGCGCCGGCGGGGCCCCACGCGTCCTCCGCGGGGCCGCGCTGGTCGCCTTCGGTGCCGGTCACGGTGAGGGTGGCCCGGGCGCCGTGCCCGGTGCCCTCGCCCAGCTCCAGGGTGAGCCGGTCCCCAGGCAGGTCCGGCGCCAGGTCGAGGGTGAGGCGCTGCGGTTCCACCGCCTCGGTCACCTGCCCGAGCACCACCCCGGGCACTCCTGCCGAGGTCATCGACTCGCCGACGGCGGGGGTCGGCCGTTGCTGTCGGCTCACCCGGTCGGTGCCGGACCAGGCATTCCAGGCCACCTGGACCGGGCAGACGAGCTGACGCTCGTAGCGCAGCGTCCAGCCGCGCCGGTCCACAACCACCTGGGGGCGATCCAGCCCGAACGTGCGGACCAGCTCCTCGTGCCTGGTCACGCCGGGCTCCGCCGTCGGAGGCTCGGCGCCCGCGACCACGGCGGCCAGTCCCCGCAGGCAGGCCTCCCACCCGGTGGCAAAGCTCGCCGCGCCCGCGCGGTCGTCGAAGACGTGCACCAGGGTGAACCTCGTGCCGCCCTCGTGCGCGGCCAGGGCAAAGGTGAACTGGTCGTCACCCCAGGTGAAGGCCAGCAGCCGCGGCGCCTGCACCTCCTCGACCCGGCCAGCAGCCGCAGCACCCTTGAAGCCCGGGAACCGCATCGCACCGCCGGCCACGAGCTCGAGCTCCACGGGCGCCGGGAACCACTGGGACAGGTGCTCGGGCGCTGTGACCGCCCGCCAGACCTTCTCGATCGGGTGCCGGAAGTGCCGCTCGACCACTACCCGGTACCGGCTGTCGTGCTCCTCGAACGTTGTCATGACGTCCCTCCGGACTCGTCGTTGCTCGGCAGGTCCGGCATCGCCTCCAGGTGGTCACCGCGAGCATCCAGCCGGGACTCCCACATCCAGCGGTAGGGCGCGAGCCAGTGGTCGACCTCGACCAGCGGTTCACTGCGCAGGGTGTACCAGCGCCGAGGACCCTCGATCCTCGCCTGCACCAACCCGGCCTCCCGGAGCACACGGAGGTGCTTGGACACCGAGGCCTGGGCCAGCTCCAGCTCCTCGGCCAGCTCGCCGACCAGCCGCTCACCGCCCCGCAGACGGTCCAGGATCGCGCGCCGCGCGGGCTGCGCGATCACCTCGAACGTAGAAGCCATACCCTTAATATGTCCCTTACGGAATATTCTTGTCAAGACATATGCGACGTGCGGGTCTTGGCGCTCACGCAGCCGGATCGGCAGCTGGCGCGCTGAGGCGTGACCCGGGAGCACGACTGCCCGCAGGAAGTCACGATTGATTCGATTCAACTCGGGTGGGTGGGTGGGGTCTGTGGGTGGGGGCTGTGGGTGGGTGGGTGGCGCGGGTGGGTGGGTCAGCCGGCGAAGAAGGCGAGCGCCGCGCGGAAGGCCAGGCCTGCGAGCACGGCAGCACCGGCGCACACGGCCAGCACCGCCACCAGGGACAGTCCGGCGGTGAGGGCCGAGGCACCCGGGGAGGCGAGATCGGTGTCGGTAGGCCGGTCGGCGCCCCGGCCGTCGTCCGGGGCGGACGGCGCACCGCGGCGGGCGGGCCGAGCAGTGGCGGCGGGGATGTCGAGCGGACGGGGCGCGTGGATCGTGGTCATGACTCGATCGTGCGCCCGGGAGGGTGCCCGCGGCATCGGCCCGGCGGCCCGTTCGTACGGTCCGGATGTCACCCCGGCGGCGCACCGGTGCATCAGCCCACGGGTGGACCTGGCAAAATCTACCCATGGACTTTGCGTGGGGTGGTGCCATCGCCATCGTCACGATCGTCCTGGTGGCCCGGTTCTCCACCAAGCTGGGTGTGGCCGCCCCGCTCGTGCTGGTGGTCGTCGGGGTGGCGTTCAGCTTCATCCCCGGTGCCCCGTCGATCGAGCTGGAGCCGGAGTGGATCCTGGTCGGGGTGCTGCCGCCGTTGCTGTACTCGGCGGCGGTCACCGTGCCGATCATCGACATGCGGCGCAACCTCAAGGCGATCGGCAGCCTGAGCGTGGTGCTGGTGATCGTGAGCACCGCCGTCTCCGGGTTCGTGCTGTACCTGGTGTTCCCGAGCCTGGAGCTGGCGCCGGCGTTCGCCCTCGGTGCGGTGATCAGCCCGCCGGACGCCGTGGCTGCCACTGCGGTCGGGAAGCGGCTGGGGCTGCCGCCCCGGCTGGTGGCGGTGCTCGAAGGTGAGGG
>CAZMDO010000416.1:0-2673 GCA_964564445.1 uncultured Ruaniaceae bacterium
GCTGACCGGGGCGCGGTGCGGGCGCTGACCGGGGCAGCGCGCTCCAGGCTCCGGGCTCCGGGCGTCCCGCTGGCGCCGGATGCCTCAGCCGGCCTGCAGCCCGGGGAACACTGCGCCTGCGGGCAGCGGCGCCAGGGTGGCGGCCCCGCGCGCGTGGGCGAGCAGCAGGGTCCGGTCAGCCGGGTCGGCCGGTCCGATCAGCGCCAGCCAGGCGGGCAGCAGCTCGGCCTGCCAGGTCACGATCGTCTCGCTCAGGTCCTCCCCGACGGCGTAGCTCGCCTGGCGTGGGTCCTCCGCCGTGCCGTCGAAGCCGGCCAGGACGGCCACCCGTTCGGCCAGGTCTCGGTTCTGCCCGGCGCGATCCTCGGCCTGGGACCGTTGCTCCCCGCTGCTGCGTGCCGCCTGCACCTCGTAGGCGTAGCCGAGGGCGTCTAGCGTGCGGCACAGCGGGGAGGCGGCAGCACCGAGCGCGGCGGGCAGGTCGGCCACCGGCTCGGGCGGCGGGGGCGCGCTGGTGCCGAGCTGGTGGGAGAGCCGGGCCAGCGCGCCGTCCCGGTAGATGGTGATCGAGGCGAGCAGGGTGGCGGTCTCGGCGTCCCAGAACGGCTGGCTGACCGCCTCCTGCACCTGGGCGGCGGCCTCGGTCAGCGCCGCGAGCACGTCCTGCGCAGCGGCCGTGGGCTCCGGTGTGGGCGTGGGGCTCGGGTCGTCCGGCCGGGGCGGCGGCGACCAGAGCCCGCCGAGGGCTGCCAGCTGCTGCTCGCTGGCGTCGGCCAGGGCGGTGAGCTCGGCGGCCACCTCGGGGTCGTCGGCCCCGGGCTCACCGCCGGCGGCGGCGCGGGCCAGGGTGACCAACGTCTGCGTCTGCTCCGCCAGGCTCGCCCGGGCCTGCTCGGCAGCATCCGGGGTGGGGACCGGCGCCGGCGGGGTGTCCAGCCGCACCGAGCACCCGGTCAGCGCCAGCACGAGCAGCAGCACGGTGAGGAACCCGGCGGGTGCGCCGGCGCACGGGTGCCGCCGGCGGGAGCGGCGGCTGCGGCCGGGCGGGGTGGAGAGAGGCACGCGTTGATCGTGCCATGGACCGCGGCCTAGGCTGTACCAGACGCGGTGACCCGACAACTTCACAAGGAGATCAACCGATGAGTCCGACCCCCGGGCCCGATGCGCTCGGTGCGCAGGTGCACCAGATCCTGGAGCCGGTGGTGGCCGAGGCCGGCCTGTATCTCGAAGGTGTGCACGTCGGCGGGCCGTCCCGGCGACGGCTGGTGCGCGTGACCGTGGACCTGCCGGACGGCCCCGGTGGGGTGTCCTCCGACCGGCTCGCCGAGGTCTCCCGTGCCGTCTCCGCCCGCCTGGACGACGCCGAGGACCTGCTCGCCGGCTCCTACCTGCTCGAGGTCTCCACCCCGGGCGTCGACCGCCCGCTGGAGACCGCCCGCCACTTCCGCCGCGCCCAGGGCCGGCTGGTGACGATCACCACCCGGACCGGCACCGCCGCCGGTCGCGTGCGCGAGGTCACCGACACTGAAGTGGTGCTCGCCGACGGATCGGGTAGCGTCAGCGTGCCGCTGTCACAGGTGGTGCGAGGCCGGATCGACGTGGAGCTCAAACCCGTCGGCGACGCCCAGGACTGAGAGGAACCGGCATGGACATCGACATGACCACGCTGCGGCTGATCGAGCAGGAACGCGACATCTCCCTGGACACGCTGGTCAGCGCGATCGAGCAGGCGTTGCTCTCCGCCTACCACCGCACCGAGGGCGCCTACCCTGACGCCCGGGTGGAGCTGGACCGCCGGAGCGGGCACGTCAGCGTCTACGCCCGGGAGGTGCTCACCGAGGCCGGTCCGGACACCCCCGCCGAGCTCGGTCCGGAGTTCGACGACACGCCCGAGGACTTCGGCCGGATCGCCACCGCCACCGCCCGCCAGGTGATCCTGCAGCGGCTGCGGGACGCCGAGGACGACCAGGTGCTCGGCCAGTACCGCTCCAAGCAGGACGAGGTGGTCGCCGGGGTGATCCAGCAGGGTCCGGACCCCCGGGTGGTGCTCATCGACCTGGGCGGGGTGGAGGCGGTGCTGCCCGCGCACGAGCAGGTACCCACCGAGACCTATGCGCACGGGGAGCGCATCCGCGCCTACGTGCTGGACGTCGCCCGCGGGGCGAAGGGCCCCAGCATCACCGTCTCCCGCACCCACCCGAACCTGGTCCGCCGGCTGTTCGCGCTCGAGGTGCCCGAGGTGGCCGACGGCAGCGTGGAGATCACCGCCCTCGCCCGGGAGGCCGGGCACCGCACCAAGATGGCGGTCCGGTCCACCGTGGCCGGTCTCGGCGCCAAGGGGGCGTGCATCGGCCCGATGGGCCAGCGGGTGCGAGCGGTGATGGCCGAGCTGCGCGGGGAGAAGATCGACATCGTCGACCACAGCGAGGATCCGGCCACGTTCGTGGCGAACGCGCTGTCCCCGGCGCGGGTGACCAGCGTGCAGGTGGTGGACGAGGCGACCCGTTCGGCGCGGGTGATCGTGCCCGACTACCAACTGTCCCTGGCGATCGGCAAGGAGGGGCAGAACGCCCGCCTGGCCGCGCGGCTGACCGGCTGGCGCATCGACATCCGCCCGGACACCGCCGTCGACGAACCGGTCACCGCCCCGGCGACCCCGGGGGACTGACCGCC
>CAZMDO010000417.1:0-2671 GCA_964564445.1 uncultured Ruaniaceae bacterium
ACATCCCGTCCATGTCCGGGTGGATGTTGTCCGGCTGCAGCTGGTCCGGGTGCTCCGTGGCGGCCCGGTGCCAGTCGGCCACCACCACGTTGGGGTAGTCGGCGTCGATGGCGGCGAGGTTCGCGTTGGACTCCGGCACCCAGAAGCTGCTGCCGTAGATGTTCACCAGCACCACCTGCCGATCCGGGCCGATCTCGTCGAGCGTCTCCCGGACGATCTGCTCATCCCGCACCCCCGCGTTGGTGCCGGCGGCGATGATCACCACGTCCCGGATGGAGCCGTCGGCGATGGCGCCCTCGATGGCGGCGCGCACGTCCGGCCACTGCCGGTTGGAGACCGCGTCGATGTCCATGCCCGGGAAGGTGGCGGTCAGGCCGGGCGCGGCCACGTACATCATCGAGTCGCCGAAGCCGGAGATCTCCTCCCCGCTGGGCAGGCCGGGGGTGCCGTCGCCGCCGCCCTCGCCGCTGGTCGAATCCTCACCGGAGGGTCCGCCGTTGGTCTCCTCCTGGCCAGCGGTGGGCTCTTCGCCACCGGCGGCGCCCTCCTCCCCCGCCACCTGCTCGTCGGCGGGTTCTCCGGTGGCGCCGTCCGCCTCCTCCTCCCCCGGTCCGGTGGTCGTCTCGGCGGGTACCGGTGTGCCGCCGGCGCCCGGATCGGCACCGCCTCCCGGCTCAGCACCACTGCCCGGCTCCGCTGCGGTGCCGCCGCTGACCAGACCGGCGGCCTGGTCCATGGCGATCTCCACCTGCGAGCGCTCCGGCGCGGTGGCGATCGCCACGGAGAACAGCACCAGGCAGGCCACGGTCACGCCAGCACCGATCCGCGCCGCGGTGAGCCGCCCCGGCGCGGCGATGGCGGCGCCGATTCGCCGGAAGGTCTCCCTGAAGCCGTTGCGCCGTACCGGGTTCTCGATCCATCGGAACGAGGCAGCCGCCAGCGCGATGCTGAGCACGAGCGCAGCGCCACGCTGGACCCAGGACCCGACCGAGTCCGGTGCCACGGCCGGCGCGAACGCGGCGATGAGCAGGATCACCGGCCAGTGCCACATGTAGATGCCGTAGGAACGCTGCCCGATCCAGACCAGCGGCGGCAGGTCGAAGAACATCTGCACCGCGTTCCGCCGCCCGGGGAAGGCGCCGATGATCAGTGCGGTGCACAGGGAGGCGAGCAGGATGCCGCCCCGGTAGGCGAAGGAGCTCGTCGGGTCCAGCCAGAACATCAGCATCACCAGCCCGACCAGCCCGGCGATGCCGAGCAGCACCCGGGTCCGGGCGTACCAGCGCACCTCGAAGATGTTCCAGGACTGGGAGGCGGCACTGATCGCGAGCGCGGCCCCGATCATCAGCCCGAACGCGTGGGTGTCGGTGCCGTAGTAGACCCGGGTGGCGTCCTGCCCCGGGGTGTATAGCAGCGCCATCAGCAGCGCGGAGGCGGCGGCCAGGCCGAGCAGCAGGCCGACCCGCTGCCGGCCGGTGCGGGTGGTGGCCATCAGGACGATGAACAGGAACGGCCAGAGCAGGTAGAACTGCTCCTCCACCGCCAGGGACCAGAAGTTCACGAACAGCTGCGGTGAGGTGGTGTTGAAGTAGCTGGACCCGGCGTGGATCTCCAACCAGTTGTTGGAGAAGGTGAGCGCGCCGACCACCTGGCGTTCGATGTGCACGAGCAGGTCGTTGCCGGCGAAGAGCGCGAGCACCACCGAGACCAGCACCACGGTGAACAGTGCGGGCAGCAGCCGCCGGGCGCGGCGGGTCCAGAACCCGCGCAGGTCGATCTTGTGGTTCGTGCGCAGCTCGCGCACCAGCAGGGTGGTGATCAGGAACCCGGAGATCACGAAGAAGACGTCCACGCCCAGGTAGCCGCCCGGGAGCGACAACGGCCGCAGGTGGAAGACCAGCACGGCCAGGATCGCCACGGACCGGAGGCCGTCGAGGCCGTGGATGTGACCGGCGCGGGCGGGCGAGCTGGCCGCTGCCCCAGGGCTGGGGGGCACGTCGTTCCCTTTCGTCGAGAGGACTGCCGATCCCAGGATATGGTCCGGTCCCGCGCACCGGGCGGCCACACGCCGAGGAGCAGCACACACGGCAGCGGCTGGCCCCGGGGCCGATCTGCGCCCGACCCGACGGTTCACCCGGCGGGCAGCAGGGCGAGCAGGCTCGGTTGGCTCTCGCTCAGCGAGCTGAGCACGGCGGCGGTGGCAGTGCTGGACATCCAGCCGCTGGAGATGTCCCTACGGTCCAGCTCTGCCCCGGTGGCCGTGTCGACGCGCAGCAGCTGACCCTCGTCGCCGCCCGGTGCGGTGACGGCAGCGGTGAGCACACCCGCCTCGCTGATGTGCCCGAAGGTCACCTCTCCGGCGCCCTGCCCCTCACCGACGGCCCACAGCTTCTCTCCGGTGCGGGCATCCAGGGCGGTCAGCTCGTCCGCACCCGTGGAGACCACCCAGGCGAGCCGGTCCCCCACCGGTACCGGGTCCACCCGGGCGGGCACCTCCATGTCCAACCCGGCGTGCCCGGGCACGCTCCAGCGTTCCTCGCCGTCGAACCCGAAAGACTGCACCGGCGCCTGGTCCTGGTCGATGGCGGTCCGTACGCACCCCTGCACCACAGCATCGGCAGCGGCCAGCGCCTCACCGAAGCACGGTTCGACGGCGTCAGCCGGCTGGAGC
>CAZMDO010000418.1:0-2666 GCA_964564445.1 uncultured Ruaniaceae bacterium
CGGCACGACTGGTACCGGGTCACCGGCCGGGACGGGCGCTGGGTGATCCCGGACTGGGCCGCCGTCGCCGAGCGCTACGACGCGGTGCACCTGAGCACCGCCGCCTACCTCGCGGGCGCCACCCGCACCCTGGAGGTGGACGCAGAGAGGGCGACGATGATCGCCGGCTGGAGCCCGGATGTCACCCAGTGGCTCACAGCCGTCCAGGTCGGCCCGCCGCACACCTGGGGTTACGACCAGGACACGGAGGCCTGGATCCCACGCTGACGCGGTCAGGTGGCGTCCGGTCGATCCTGTTCGATCAGCGTGGTCAGCATCCCCACGATCTGCTGCTGCCCGGCGGCGGCTGCAGCGAAGCCCGTGCGCATCTCAGCGCGCACCTCGCCGATCTCGCCGCGCAGCTCGGCGCGCACCTCGCCGATCTCGCCGCGCAGTTCGGCGCGCAGGGTGCCGATCTCACCACGCACCTCGGCGCGCAGGTCGTTGAAGTCGGCGCGCAACGCGTTGAAGCTGGCATTCGTGGCATGCCGAAAGGCGCGGAGCTCGGCGCGCAGGTCGGCGACGTCGCGATCGTTCGCTGCGGCGAGATGGCGGGCCGCAGCGGCGTCCTCGCGGGCCGCCTGGACCTCTGCTGGCAGCCCCGTCTCCGGGTCCAGCTGCGACTCCAGCCGCTCGACCCGGCGTTCCACGCTGTCATCCGCCATGCTCCCCGAGTTTACGCTGAGCAGGTTTCTCGTGCAGCGAGGCTGTGGACAACTAGGCCGGCTGCCGAGCCCACCGGTGGCCCCCGTGGACACCCGGCGCCCGGTGTCGGCGCCAGCACGTAGGCTCGTGCCCGTCATGACCTCACTGTTCGACGACCTGCCCATGTTCGCCGGCGCACCCCCGCTCGGCGGCGACTCCCACCTGCCCAGTGCGCCCGCGGCCGAGGAGGCCGACAACGCGACCCACGCTCCGCCGTCATTGGCAGCAGAGGCCCTCCTGGAGGGCCTGAACCCGCAGCAGCGAGCGGCTGTGGTGCACGAGGGTGGGCAGCTGCTGATCATCGCCGGCGCCGGCTCGGGCAAGACCCGCGTGCTCACCCACCGGATCGCCTACCTGCTCGCCACCGGCCGCGCCCGACCGGGGCAGATCCTCGCGATCACGTTCACGAACAAGGCCGCTGCGGAGATGCGCGAACGGGTCGCCGAGCTGGTCGGGGACCGGGCGCGCACCATGTGGGTGTCCACCTTCCACTCCGCGTGCGTGCGCATCCTGCGCCGGGAGGCGAAGACCCTCGGGCTGCGCTCCTCCTTCTCCATCTATGACGCCGCGGACTCCCAGCGGCTGATGACCCTGGTCTGCCGCGAGCTGGACCTGGACCCGAAACGGTTCCCGCCCAAGGCGTTCAGCCACCGCGTCTCGGACCTGAAGAACGAGCTGATCGACCCGGACGCCTACAGCGAGTCGATCTCCGAGAACAACCCGTTCGAGCAGAATCTGGCCGCCGCCTACCGGCTGTACACCGAGCGGCTCCGGCAGGCGAACGCGCTGGACTTCGACGACCTGATCATGACATGCGTGAACCTGCTGCAGGCCTTCCCCGCAGTGGCCGAGCACTACCGGCGCCGGTTCCGGCACATCCTGGTGGACGAGTACCAGGACACCAACCAGGCCCAGTACGTGCTCATCCGCGAGCTCACCGGGGTCCCGGAGCGCGACGGCGCAGCCTCACCCGGGCAGGCGGCCTCACCGGCCGCTCCGGCCGAGCAGGGTGCACCCACCCTGCCGCCGGCCGAGCTGACCGTGGTGGGCGACGCCGACCAGTCCATCTACGCCTTCCGCGGGGCGACGATCCGCAACATCGTGGAGTTCGAGACCGACTACCCGGACGCGCGCACCATCCTGCTGGAGCAGAACTACCGGTCCACGCAGACGATCCTGTCCGCGGCGAACGCGGTGATCGCCCGCAACGAGGGCCGGCGGGCGAAGAACCTGTGGACCGACTCGGGCGAGGGCCCGAAGATCGTCGGCTACGTGGCCGACAACGAGCACGAGGAGGCTCGGTACATCGCGACCGAGATCGACCGGCTGGTGGACGCCGGCACGATCGTGCCCGGCGATGTGGCGATCTTCTACCGCACCAACGCCCAGTCCCGGGCGCTGGAGGAGGTGCTGATCCGGGTCGGGCTGCCGTACAAGGTGGTCGGCGGCACCCGGTTCTACGAGCGCCGGGAGATCAAGGACGCGATCGCCTACCTGCGCGCGATCATCAACCCGGACGACTCGGTGAGCATCCGGCGCATCCTGAACGTGCCCAAGCGCGGGCTGGGGGACCGGGCCGAGGCGATGCTCGCCGCGCACGCCGAACGGGAACGGATCTCCTTCGGCGCCGCCGTGGACGACCACGAGAACGTGCTCGGCCTGGCCACCCGGTCGATGGCGAACGTGCGCGGCTTCGCCGAGCTGATCGGCGGGCTGCGCGAGCTCGCCGAGGGCGGCGCGACCCCGGCGGAGGTGCTCGATGCCGCCCTGGACCGGTCGGGTTATCTGGCCGAGCTGCGCGCCAGCAGCGACCCGCAGGACGCCTCCCGGGTGGAGAACCTCGCCGAGCTGCACGCCGTGGCCGCCGAGTTCACCGCCGCCGAACCGGACGGCGACCTGGGCGACTTCCTGGAGCGGGTGGC
>CAZMDO010000419.1:0-2661 GCA_964564445.1 uncultured Ruaniaceae bacterium
GGGGTGGACAAGCGCACCGTGCTGCGCCTGGACCACCGGCTGGCCCCGGTGAAGGCCGCGGTGCTGCCGCTCTCCCGCAACGAGAAGCTCTCCCCGGTAGCCCGGGACCTGGCCGCCGAGCTGCGGAAGAGCTGGAACGTGGACTTCGACGACGCCGGTGCCATCGGCCGCCGCTACCGCCGCCAGGACGAGGTCGGCACCCCCTACTGCGTGACCGTGGACTTCGACTCCCTCGAGGACCAGGCGGTCACCATCCGGGAGCGGGACTCGATGAGCCAGGAGCGGGTGTCCCTGGACCAGGTGGGCGCTTACCTCGGCGCCCGGCTCGTCGGCGCCTGACCGGATGAGCCACGGTCACGGCGGCCTGGAGCTGGCTGCCGTGCCCGCCCGCCGGGCGCGCCGTGTGCTGGCGGCGATCACCGTGCCGCTGCTGCTGGCCACCCTTGTCGGGCTGGCCGTGCTCTGGCCGGGTGGGGACACCCCGGTGGGTTCCCAGCCGGACCCGTTCGCCGGTCCGCAGTTCGTCACTGCGGAGGTGGTGGAGGTCACCGGTGAGACCGGCAAGGAGGTGCGCGCGCAGCTGGCGGAGGGCTCCGGTGACGTGGTTCCGGTGCAGGTGCCGCCGGAGATCATGGCCGCCGGTGTGGACACCGGCGACGATATCCGGGTGTTCTTCACCGCCAGCGCGCTGGGGTCGGGCAGCCCGTACGTGTTCGTGGACTTCGTCCGTGAGGTGCCGCTGCTGCTCCTCGCCGCCGTCTACGTCCTGGTGGTGCTGGCGGTAGCGCGCGTGCGGGGGGTGATGGCGATCGTCGGCCTGGTGGCCTCGATGGGGATCGTGGTGGTCTTTCTGCTCCCCGCACTGATGGCCGGTGGCCCGCCGCTGCCGGTCACCCTGGTGGGGGCGAGCGCGATGATGTTCATCGCCGTCTACCTCGCCCACGGCATCTCCGTCCGGACCACGACGGCGTTGCTCGGCACGTTCGTCGGCCTGGCCGTGACCACGGTCCTGGCCTCCTGGGCGACCGGTGCGGCCGAGCTGTCCGGCGGCGGGTCGGACGCCTCGATCATGATGAGCTCGGTGCTGCCTGGGGTCGGGCTGCGTGAGGTGCTGCTCTGCGGGATCGTGATCGCCGGCCTGGGTGCGCTCAACGACGTCACGATCACCCAGTCCTCGGCAGTGTGGGAGTTGCACGCCGAGAATCCGCGCGCTCCCCGCTGGCGGTTGTTCTCCCGGGCGATGCGGATCGGTCGGGACCACATCGCCTCCACCGTGTACACCCTCGCGTTCGCCTACGTGGGGGCCGCGCTGCCCACGCTGATGCTCGTGATGCTCTACGACCGTTCCCTGGGCGCCACCCTCACCGCCGGGGAGATCGCCGAGGAGGTGGTGCGCACCCTGGTCTCCTCGATCGGGCTGGTGCTGGCCATCCCGGCGGCCACGGCGCTCGCAGCCCTGCTGGTGCGCACCCGAGGTGGCGACCGACGGGTGGACCGACCCGATCCCGACGAGGCTCTGTTCGTAGACTGACGCGGTGTCCCTGCGCCTCGCGATGATCAGCCTGCACACCTCCCCAGGTGCCTCACCTGGGGCAGGTGATGTGGGCGGGATGAACGTGGTCATCCGCCAGCTGAGCTCAGAGCTCGCCCGCCTGGGCTGCGCCGTCGAGATCCTCACCCGCCGCACCGACCCAGGCGCACCGGAGAGCATCGAGCTCGACCCGGGCGTGCAGCTGCGCCACCTGGACGCCGGACCGGCCGAGGTGCTGCCGAAGAGCGAGCACGAGGCCCTGGTGCCAGCCTTCGCCGAGGCCCTCGGCGCGCTGGGCGGCTATCACCTGGTGCACGCCCACCACTGGTACTCCGGGCTGGCGGCGCGGGAGGTCGCCGCCGGCTGGGGCGCGCCGCTGGTGCAGTCGCTGCACAGCATCGCCGCACCCGCGCACACCCCGCTCAGTGCGGGCGAGCGGCCGGAGTCACCGGGTCGGCTCGCCGCCGAGGAGGCGCTGGCGAGCCAGGCGGACGCGCTGCACGCGGTCAGCACTGCCGAGCGGGACACCATCGTGGCGCGTCTGGGGGCCGAGCCGGAGCGGGTCGAGGTGATCCCGCCCGGGGTGGACACCCGCAGGTTCCACCCCGACCGCGCCGAGCCGACGGGGTCCGGCTACCTGCTGATGGCGGCCCGGCTGGAACCGCTCAAGGGCGCGGACCTGGCGATCGAGACCCTCGCCCGGATCGACCCCGCGCTCATCGGTGGGCTCGTCATCTGCGGTGGCGCGACCAGCGGGTTCGAGGACTATGTCACCGAGCTGCACCAGCTGGTGGCCGACCGGCACCTGGGGGAGCGGGTGCGTTTCGTCGGTGCCCGGGACCGGGACGGCCTGGCCGAGCTGATGGCCGGCGCCCGGCTGTTCCTCAACCCCTCGCACTCGGAGACCTACGGCCTGACCGCGCTGGAGGCCTCCGCCTGCGGGGTGCCGGTGGTCGCCTCGGCGGCCGGTGGGCTGGTGGAGGCGGTCCGGCACGGCGAGACCGGGCTGGTGCTGCGGACCCGTGACCCGCAGGTCTGGGCGGAGGCGGTCACCGGGCTGCTCCGCGACCCGGGCGAAGCACGCCGGCTCGCCGCCGGCGGGCTCGCGCACGCCCGGGCGCACACCTGGG
>CAZMDO010000420.1:0-2658 GCA_964564445.1 uncultured Ruaniaceae bacterium
GGACGTGCTGGTGGACCTGGCCGCCGAGCTGGAGCGCGAGCAGGCCCAGCACGGCCGGCCGGACGTGGAGGGCTGGTGGGCCACGCTGGACCGGCTGCGGGAGACCTACCCGCTCGGTTGGACCCCCACCGAGGACGGACTGCTGGCACCTCAGCACGTGATCTCCCGGCTCGGGGAGATCTCCGGCCCGGACTCGATCTACGTGGCCGGTGTGGGCCAGCACCAGATGTGGGCGGCCCAGTTCATCCGGTACCAGAAGCCGCGCACCTGGCTGAACTCCGGTGGTCTGGGCACCATGGGCTACTCCATCCCCGCGGCGATGGGCGCCCAGGTCGGCTGCCCGGATGCCACCGTGTGGGCGATCGACGGCGACGGCTGCTTCCAGATGACCAACCAGGAGCTGGCCACCTGCGCCCTGGAGGGCATCCCGATCAAGGTCGCGATCATCAACAACTCCTCCCTCGGCATGGTGCGCCAGTGGCAGACGCTGTTCTACGACAAGCGCTACTCCAACACCGACCTGAACACCGGTCACCAGAGCGCCCGGATCCCGGACTTCGTGAAGCTGGCCGAGGCCTATGGCTGCGTGGGGCTGCGCTGCGAGAAGGTCGCGGACGTGGACGCCACGATCCGCAAGGCGGAGGAGATCGACGACCGGCCGGTGGTGGTGGACTTCGTGGTCAGCGCCGATGCGATGGTCTGGCCGATGGTCGCCGCCGGTGTGAGCAACGACGACATCCAGTACGCCCGCGGCATCAGCCCGGCGTTCGACCGCGACGAGTAAGGGACCCACCGATGACCCGACACACACTCTCCGTGCTGGTGGAGAACAAGCCCGGTGTGCTCACCCGCGTCTCCGCCCTGTTCGCCCGCCGCGCGTTCAACATCCACTCCCTGGCGGTGGGCCCCACCGAGTACCCGGAGATCTCCCGGATCACCGTGGTGGTGGACGTGGAGTCCAACCCGCTGGAGCAGGTCACCAAGCAGCTGAACAAGCTGGTGAACGTGATCAAGATCGTCGAGCTGGCCCCCACCTCCTCGGTGCAGCGCGAGCTGCTGCTGGTCAAGGTCAAGGCCGACGACACCTCCCGCACCGCCGTGCTGGGCGTGGTCGAGCTGTTCCGGGCGCACGTGGTGGACGTGACCCCGGAGGCGGTGACGATCGAGGCCACCGGCGGTGAGGGCAAGCTCGGCGCGCTGCTGGCGGCGTTGGAGCCGTACGGGATCCGTGAGATCGTGCAGTCCGGTGCGGTCGCCATCGGCCGCGGCCCGAAGTCCATGACCGACCGGGCGCTGGAGCGCATCCACCGGTCCGCCTGACCGTCCCTGCCGGGCGGCGGCGCCCCCGCCGGCCCGGACGATCGACCCCGCCTGCTGCGACGGCCGCGGGCGGGTCCCACTGAAAGTCAGAACTGAAGGAGAAACACTGTGGCTGAGCTGTTCTACGACGACGACGCCGACCTGTCCCTGATCGCCGCGAAGAAGGTCGCCGTCATCGGCTACGGCAGCCAGGGCCACGCGCACGCGCTGAACCTGCGCGACTCGGGCGTCGACGTGCGCATCGGTCTGCGCGAGGGCTCCTCCTCGCGGGAGAAGGCGGAGAACGAGGGGCTGCGCGTGCTCGGGGTGGCGGACGCCGTCAAGGAGGCCGACGTCGTCGTGATCCTCGCCCCGGACCAGGCCCAGCGCGGCCTGTACGCCGACGAGATCGCCCCGAACCTGGACGACGGCGACACCCTGGTGTTCGCGCACGGGTTCAACATCCGGTTCGGCTACATCAAGCCGAAGGACACCGTGGACGTGATCATGGTCGCGCCGAAGGGCCCCGGGCACCTGGTGCGGCGTGAGTTCGTGGACGGCCGCGGGGTGCCGGTGATCGTGGCGGTGGAGCAGGACGCCTCCGGCAACGCCTGGCCGCTGGCGCTGTCCTACGCCAAGGGCATCGGTGGGCTGCGTGCCGGTGGGATCAAGACCACCTTCACCGAGGAGACCGAGACCGACCTGTTCGGTGAGCAGTCGGTGCTCTGCGGCGGGACCTCCCAGCTGGTGCAGTACGGCTTCGAGGTGCTCACCGAGGCCGGCTACCAGCCGGAGGTCGCCTACTTCGAGGTGCTGCACGAGCTGAAGCTGATCGTGGACCTGATGATCGAGGGCGGTATCGCCAAGCAGCGCTGGTCGATCTCGGACACCGCCGAGTACGGCGACTACGTCTCCGGCCCGCGGGTGATCTCCCCGAACGTGAAGGAGAACATGAAGGCGGTGCTCGCGGACATCCAGTCCGGGGCGTTCGCGGAGCGGTTCATCGCCGACCAGGACGCCGGTGCGCCGGAGTTCAAGGCGCTGCGCGCGAAGGGCGAGGCGCACCCGATCGAGACCACCGGCAAGGAGCTGCGGAAGATGTTCGCGTGGGTCAAGCCCGCCGACGCTGACTACACCGAGGGAAGCGCCGGGCGCTGACGTCAGCTACCCGCGACGGAGCCAGGCTCTGCCGGGCGCGGCCATCACCGGCCACGCACGGGCGGAGCTTGGCTCCGTCGTCGTTTCCGGCGATGATCAGCGCATGGCTGAGGAGTCGGAGTCGGCGTTGCACGCCCGGGTGCGCAGCACGGTCGAGGCCCGCGTGGGCACGCTGGTGCTCGCCGTCAAGGTGCTGCGCAT
>CAZMDO010000421.1:0-2649 GCA_964564445.1 uncultured Ruaniaceae bacterium
CAGGATGACGGCGCGGCGGGTCCGGCCTCGATCACGGACGTGACGACGCCCCTCTCCCCGGAACAAGAGCGACGGCTGGCTCTGATGGACGCCATCCCCATCATGGACGAGACGACGCCACTGGCCGCTCAGCTTGCCCAGGACGCACGGCGCCGTATCGAGCTCACCGGAAGCAAGTTCCCTCCACCGTTGCAGACCAGAGTGTTCACCGTGGCGAACCAGAAGGGCGGCGTCGGCAAGACGACCACCGCCGTCAACCTGGCCGCGGCTCTCGCCAAGTCGGGCCTACGTGTCCTCGTTATTGATAACGATCCTCAAGGAAATGCCTCCACGGCCCTAGGCATCGAGCACCACAGCGGTGTGCCCTCCACCTACGACGTCCTGATCAACGATGTTCCGCTCGAGGACGTCATCCAGGAGTCGGAAGCCATCCCGGGCCTCTTCTGCGCGCCCGCGACGATCGAGCTCTCCGGTGCGGAGATCGAGCTCGTCTCGCTGGTCGCCCGGGAGAACCGGCTGCGGAACGCTCTCGCGACCTACCTTCGCGCCCGATCCCGTCGCGGTGACCCACGTATCGACTACGTGTTCGTGGACTGTCCGCCGAGCCTCGGTCTGCTCACTGTGAACGCGTTCGTCACCGCCCGCGAGGTGCTCATCCCGATCCAGTGCGAGTACTACGCGCTCGAGGGTCTGAGCCAGCTGCTGAACAGCATCAACCTGATCCGGGCCCACCTCAATCCCGCGCTGCACGTCTCCACGATCATGCTCACCATGTTCGATGGCCGCACCAACCTCGCCCAGCAGGTCGCCGAGGAGGTGCGTGAGCACTTCCCCGACCAGACCCTGCGGACAGCAATCCCACGGTCGGTCCGGATCTCCGAGGCCCCGTCCTACGGACAGACCGTGCTCACCTATGACGCCGGATCCACCGGTGCGCTCGCCTACCTGGAAGCGGCTCGCGAGATCGCACGCCGCGGAATCGAACCCCCGCCGGGCACCGATGCCGGCACCAGCACCGCCACGGCGAGCAACGGCGGCGACGCAGCCGACCACTCCGCCGAGAGCGTCAACGAAGGAGCAGAACAGTGAGTGAGCGCCGCCGGGCACTGGGTCGTGGTCTAGGGGCCCTCATCCCATCCGGTCCGACCGGGACGGGGAACCAGCGCCCGGTCGACGTGTTCTTCCAGGACCGGGAACAGTCCCCGAGCGGTAAGGACGGCGAGGAAGCGCACGGGCAGACCCCGGCCAACGCGACCAGCAGCAGCGCGCCCAGCGGCGCCGACGCCACCCCCGCCGCCTCGGCGACGTCCCCCACCGACGGCATCGCGTCGATCAGCGCCAGTGAAGCACTCCTCGCCGAGCTGGAAGGCGAGACGACCCACAATGGAACGTCCGCTGCGGCGGACAGCTCGGCGACCCGCACGGCCAGCACCACCGATGCTCCCGCCGTGAGCCCCACCACGTCCAGCCCCAGCGCGCCGAGCCCGGCCTCGCCCGTCCCGGCGCCGCCGGGCGAGTCCAGCACGCCGGCCGAGCCCGGGAGCACGAGCAGCACCGACCCGGCCGAGCCGGAGGATGGCTTGCGCCCGGTGCCCGGCGCCACCTTCGCGGAGATTCCGGTGGCTGCGGTGCACCCAAACGCCAAGCAGCCGCGGCAGGTGTTCGATGACGACGACCTCAACGAGCTGGCCAGCTCGATCCGTGAGGTCGGCGTGCTGCAGCCGATCGTGGTCCGCCCGTCCGGCACCGACGGTGACGGGGAGCCCACCTACGAGCTGATCATGGGTGAACGCCGTTGGCGTGCCTCCCGGATCGCGGGCAGCTCCACCGTGCCGGCGATCATCCGCAGCACCGCCGAGCAGGACATGCTCCGCGACGCCCTGCTGGAGAACCTGCACCGTGCGCAGCTCAACCCGCTGGAAGAGGCGGCGGCCTACGCCCAGCTCCTCGAGGACTTCGGCTGCACGCACGACGAGCTCGCGGTCCGGATCGCCCGCTCCCGGCCGCAGATCAGCAACACCCTCCGCCTCCTCAAGCTCCCGCCCCTCGTGCAACGGCGAGTCGCCGCCGGCGTGCTCAGCGCCGGTCACGCCCGCGCGCTCCTCGGGCTCAGCGACGGTGCTGCGATGGAACGCCTCGCGCAACGGATCGTCGCCGAGGGTCTGAGCGTGCGCGCGACCGAGGAGATCGTCACGCTCGGTGACGATCCTCTGCAACCCGAGCTCCGCCGTCGACCACGAGCGGGGGCGCATTCTGCGGCACTGAACGATCTTGCTGCGCGACTCTCTGACAACCTCGACACCAAGGTCAAGGTCAACCTCGGACAGCGCAAAGGCCACGTCACGATCGAGTTCGCGAGCGTTCAAGATCTCAACCGGATCCTTGGTGTGCTCGTGCCCAAGGACCCCGGTGTGCTGCGCGAGTCCGGTGACGTGCCTGCAGGTAGCGGTGGCGACGACGCCGACGGGGTGGTGGACGTCGGCGAGTGATCAGCGGCGCCCCAGCGCGACCGCGATGATCTCCTCGCTCGGGGTGTGCAGCGCCTCGGTCACGTCCCTGCCCGTTGCGGCCAGGTAGGTGTCCACCAGGCGGTTCCCGACGGCGTAGCCCGCCCCGGTCGGCACGCCCACCGGGGCAGCACCGAACCGA
>CAZMDO010000422.1:0-2641 GCA_964564445.1 uncultured Ruaniaceae bacterium
CCCTCGGCGGTGTGCAGCCGGGCGTAGTCGCCGTGCGCGGTCACGTGCAGCACGTCGCTGCGGCGCACGTACCGGGTCACCCCGGCCAGCTCGACCACGATCGTCTCGTCCTCCACCTCGGCGGTGCCGGCCTGCCGTGAGGCGTTCGCCCGCCGGATCGCCTCGGCGAGCCGGTCCGGCCGGTAGGGCTTCATCACGTAGTCCGCGGCACCGATGTCGAAGGCCTCCACGGCGTGCTCGTCGTAGGCGGTGACGAACACGACGGCGGGCGCCTTCCGGAACCGGGTGAGCACCCGGGCCAGCTCCAGCCCGGTCAGCCCCGGCATCTGGATGTCCAGCACGATCACGTCCACGTCCCCGGCGTCCAGCTCGCGCAGCGCGGCAGCACCGTCGGCAGCGGTGCGCACCTCACACACGTGCGGATCCTGGCGGAGCAGATAGGACAGCTCGTCCAGGGCCGGGGGCTCGTCATCGACGGCGAGGACCGTGAGCATGTGCCTCAGGGTAGTCACTCCACGTAGACACCCGGGTGGAACTTCGGTATCCGCAGGTTCACCTTCGCCCCGGCGCCCACGGCGGTCTCCACCACCAGCCCGTACTCCTCCCCGAAGGTGGTGCGCAGCCGCTCGTCCACGTTCGCCAGCCCGACCCGGTCGCCGCGGGCGCCGCCGAGCTGCTCGCGCAACGTCTCCGGGTCCATGCCGGCACCGTCGTCCTCGATGCTCAGGTGCGCCTCGTTGCCCACGTCCTCGGCCACGATGGTGATCTGCCCGCCGCCGGGCTGCCCCTCCAGCCCGTGCTGCACAGCGTTCTCCACCAGCGGCTGCAGGCACAGGAACGGCACCACCACACCGAGCACCTCCGGGGCGATGCGCAGCGTGACCCGCAGCCGGCCGGCGAACCGGGCCTGCTCCAGGGTGAGGTAGTGCTCGATCGACTTCAGCTCCTCGGCCAGGGTGGTGAACTCCCCGTGCCGGCGGAAGGAGTAGCGGGTGAAGTCGGCGAAGTCGAGCACCAGCGCGCGGGCGTGCTCGGGGTCGGTGCGGATGTAGGAGGCGATCGCGCCGAGGGAGTTGTAGATGAAGTGCGGGGAGATCTGGGCGCGCAGCGCTCGCAGGTCGGCCTCGGCCAGCTCGGCGCGGGAGCTCTCCAGCTCGGCCAGGTCGAGCTGTCCGGAGATGAAGTCGGCGACCTCCTCCACCGCCCGCACCAGCCCGGCGTGCGGCGACCCGGTGGCGTAGGCGGTGACCGCACCCACCTGCAGGTCGCTGGTGGTCAGCGGTGCGGTCACGGCGTAGCGCAGCGGGCAGGCGACCTCCGCGCAGGTGATCAGGTCCGGGCCGAGCACCCGGGTCTCGCTGACCTGCGCCCCGGTGGGCACGTGGTGCTGGTGCGCCTCCCCGGCCCCGCTCCAGGCGAGCAGACGGTCGGAGTCGGCCAGGGCGAGGGCGGCCGAGCCGGTGAGCGCGTGCAGGTGCTTGACCGCCCGGCCCGCCCCGCTGGCCAGGCCCGCGCGCAGCGGCGGGGAGGCGAGGGTGATCCGGTGCAGGATGCGGTAGGTGGACCGGTGCTCGGAGGGGCCGAGCAGCACCCGTGGGCGCAGCACCCGCCAGAGCACCGCCACCACGGCCAGCACGGCCACGACCGAGGCGATCGCCGCCAGCAGCTCCGGACTCATGGCAGGAGACAACCAGGTCCGGCCCCCGGCTGTCACCTCATCCGGTGGGGAGATCCCCGGGGCGACGGCGGAGCCCGGGGTGGTCAGGTCCCCCGCCGGGGGTGCGGGGTCACCGTGCGCGCCGGGGGTGCGGGGTCACTGTGCGCGCCGGGGGTGCGGGGTTACTGTGCGCGCCGCGCGGTAGCCGTCGGTGCTGAGCACCACCAGCGCCACCCAGACCACTGCGAAGCCCGCCCACCGGGTGGCCGACATCTGCTCGTGGTAGATGAACACGCCGGTCAGGTACTGCATCGTCGGGGTGACGTACTGCAGCAGACCCAGCATCGCCAGCGGCAGCCGCCGGGCCGCAGTGGCGAACAGCACCAGCGGCACGGTGGTCAGCACTCCCGAGCCGATCAGCAGCAGCGCCAGCCCGGTGGCGGAGAACTGCTCGCCCGGTGCTCCGAAGGTGCCCTCGCCCCGGGCGGCCAGCACCACCAGCAGCAGCACCGCGGCTGGCGCCAGGGTGAGCGTCTCCACCCCCAGCCCGGGCAGTGCCGGCACCTTCGCCCCCACCTGCTTCTTCACCAGCCCGTAGCCGCCGAACGTGCCGGCCAGCACCAGGGAGATCCACGGGAAGGTGCCGTTGCCGATCGCGATCACCAGCACCCCGGCGGCGCCGAGCCCGGCGGCCACCCACTGCGCCCTGCGCAGCCGCTCACCGAGGATCGTCACCGCCATCACCACGGTGACCAGCGGGTTGATGTAGTAGCCGAGGGAGGCCTCCACCACGTGCCCGGTGAGCACCGCCAGCACGAACGTCACCCAGTTCGCGCACAGCAGCACCGCGGCCAGCGCGAGCCGGCCGGAGACCCTGGTGCTGCGCAGCAGGCGCCAGAACGTGCCCAGCTGGCCGAGCAGCGCCAGCACCAGCAGGCACAGCAGCAGCGACCAGACCACCCGGTGCGCGGTGATCTCCCACGG
>CAZMDO010000423.1:0-2641 GCA_964564445.1 uncultured Ruaniaceae bacterium
CTGGTGCCTCGCCGCCCCGCCCCCGCCTACGGAGGCACATTCGTCACACTGAGGCACTCGTATCGTGCCTCAGAGTGATGAAATTGCCTCGGTCGCCGCTAGGGTGCGGGCGCGTGGGCGCAGATCTGCGCGGCGAGGTGGCCGGCGCCGTACCCGTTGTCGATGTTCACCACTGCCACGCCCGGAGCGCACGCGTTCAGCATGGTCAGCAGCGGGGCGATCCCGCCGAACGCCGCCCCGTAACCGACCGAGGTGGGCAGGGCCACCACCGGCACCGCCACCAGCCCGGCGACCACCGACGGCAGCGCCCCGTCCATCCCCGCGGCCACCACGATCACGTCCGCACGGCGCAGGTCCGCCAGCCGGTCCAGCAGCCGGTGCAGGCCGGCCACGCCGACGTCGGCGACCAGCTCGCTGCGCCGGCCCAGGTAGCGGGCGGTCAGCTGCGCCTCCCGCGCCACCGGCAGGTCCGAGGTGCCCGCGGTCAGGGTGAGCACCAGGCCACCGGTCGTCGGCGGCGGATCGGCCGGCCAGGCGAGCAGACCGGCGTCCGGGTGGTCCGCCGCCTCCGGCAGCACCGCCCGTACGGCAGCGGCCTGCTCGGCGCTGGCCCGGGTGAACAGGGTGGTGCCGACGCCCCCGGCCGCGCCGACGCCCCCGGCCGCGCGGGCTTGCCCAGCAGCACCCATCGCGTGCGCCTCCCGCAGCCGGGTGGCGATCGCGGTGAGCTGCTCGGTGGACTTGCCCTCGCAGTACACCGCCTCCGGGTAGCCGCGGCGGCGGAACCGGTCCAGATCCAGGTTCGCTACGCCGTCGATGCTGGGCTGCTCGCTGGTCATGGCACCGGCTTGGGCACCGGTGTGCCGGGCGCGCCGGTCCGGCCGGCGTTCAGGATCGACATGGTGAACGCCCCGGACTGGATTCCGCGCAGGTCCACCGCCGCGAACGCGAACCCGGCACCGATGGCCAGCTCGTGGATCGCCGCCCGCAGCTGCGGGGTGGCGGCCCGCTCGATCTCCTCGGGCGGCAGCTCGATCCGGGCGACCTGGTCATGGTGGCGCACCCTCGAGTCGCTGAAGCCGAGCCGGCGCAGCCCCGCCTCCACCGCCTCCACCTGGTGCAGCTTCTCCGGGGTGACCTCGTGCCCGTGCGGGATCCGGGAGGCCAGGCACGGTGCGGCCGGCTTGTCCGCGCACGGCAGCGCCATCGCCCGGGCGATCTGGCGCACCACCGCCTTGCTGGCACCGGCCGCGGCCAACGGGCGCAGCACCCGGTGGCTGGTGGCGGCCCGGGCACCGGGACGGTCCGGGCGGCGGGCGTCGTCCGCGTTCTCCCCGTAGGCCACCGCGTCCAGCGCGTGCTCGGTCACCACCTCCTCGGAGATGCGGGTGAACAGCTCGTCCTTGCAGAAGAAGCACCGGTCCGCGCCGTTCGCTCGGTAGCCGGCACTGTCCTGCTCGTGCGTGGCCACCTCCACCACCCGGGCGCCGATGACCGCTGCCACCTCGTGCGCGGCGGCCCGTTCGTCGGCGGCCAGGCTCGCCGAGATGCCCAGGATCGCCACCACGTGCTCGGCGCCCAGCTCCGCCACCGCCAGGGCGAGCAGCACCGCCGAGTCCACCCCGCCGGAGTAGGCGACCCCGAGCCGGCCGGCCCCGGCCAGCGCGGCCCGGGCACGGGCGGCCACCGCCGCTGCCTCCGGGGCCAGCCCGGCCAGGGCCTCGCGCAGGGAGCCGGTCACCGGCGGGGTGGTCATCGACCTCAGTCCAGCCTGGTCTCGCTACGGTCGGCGGACCACTCGGTGTGGAACGTGCCCTCGGCGTCCACGCGCTGATAGGTGTGCGCACCGAAGAAGTCCCGCTGCCCCTGGATCAGCGCCGCGGGCAGCCGCTCGGCGCGCACCTGGTCCAGGTAGGCCAGTGCGGCGGCGAACCCGGGCACCGGCACGCCGGCCTCCAGGGCGGTGCCGATCACCCGGCGGGCACCCTCGTTCGCCTCGGCGATACCCGCCACGATGCTCGGTGCGGCGAGCAGGGTGGGCAGGTTGTGCCCGGCGTACTCGGCCCGGATCCGCTCCAGCAGCCGCGCCCGGATGATGCACCCGGCCCGCCACAGGGAGGCCACCGAGGCCACGTCGATGTTCCAGTCGTAGGTCAGGCTCGCGGTCCGGATCAGGTCCAGGCCCTGGGCGTAGGCGACCACCTTGGCGGTCCACAGCGCCTTGCGCACGTCCTCCACCAGCTGCGCCCGGTCGCCGGACTCGATGGTGCGCGCCGGTCCCGGCACGTGCTCCCGGCCGGCGGCACGCAGGTCCGCGTGCCCGGAGACGGACCGGGCGAACACCGACTCGGCGATCGTGTTCACCGGCACACCCAGCTCCAGGGCGATCTGCACCGTCCACCGGCCGGTGCCCTTCTGCCCGGCGGAGTCGGCGATCACGTCCACCAGTGCCTTACCGGTCTTGGCGTCGGTCTGGTCGAGCACCTCGGAGGTGATCTCGATCAGGTAGGAGTCCAGGTCGCCGGTGTTCCACTCCCGGAACGTCGCGGAGATCTCCTCGATGCTCAGCCCGGCCGCGCGGAGCAGGTCGTAGGCCTCGGCGATGAACTCCATGTCGGCGTACTCGATGCCGTTGTGCACC
>CAZMDO010000424.1:0-2634 GCA_964564445.1 uncultured Ruaniaceae bacterium
TGGTGCAGGAACGACCTGGCCAGGACACGACCGTCGTCCTCGATCTGCGGCAGGTGCACGAACTGGAGGCGAGCGCACTGGACAGCGTGCTCGGCACTGCGGGGACCGCAGGGCTGGACCTGCGCGTGGTGGCAGCGCCGCACCCGACGCTGAGCACGGTGCAGTCCCAGCACAAGAGCAGCTCGGTGCCGCTGTTCCCGACCCCGGAGGCGGCCCTGGCCCCGGAGCTGAGCGAGGTGCAGCGGCTGCGCACCGAGCTGGAGCAGCGCCGCCAGCAGCTGGCCGGCCAGCCGGCGATCGAACAGGCCAAGGGCATCCTCATGCACAACTTCGGGCTGACCCCGGACGAGGCGTTCGCGCTGATCCGGCGCGTCTCGCAGGACACGAACCTGAAGGTGCGCGCCGTGGCCGAGCAGCTGCTCCGCCGCTTGACCGGGCGGGTGACCCCGCAGGCGGCCGAGCGGGTGGCACGCGTGATCGAGGACCTGCGCCGGAGCGCCCGGTCCGCGCAGTAGCCGCCTACCCGAAGACCTACTACCTCTCCCCCGCCCGGGAGGATGCCGAACCGGCCTACCGATTGCTGGCCGACGCGATGGACCAGGCGGATCGGACCGGGGTGGCGAACTTCGTGATGCGCTGCAAGCGGTACTACTCCCAGTCTCAGCCGTCCACAGGGGATCTCCCCTCGCCGGGTCGCTGTACGTACAACAAGCGTACACTGGCCGCATGGCCACACCACCAGACGCCGGGGAGCGGAAAGGCGCTCGACTTGCCATGCGCCTCACAGCGGCCCAGGATGCCTTGATCCGCGAAGCTGCCGGCGTATCAGGCCAGTCGCTCACCGAGTTCGTCACGGCGGCCGCGATCGCTCGCGCCGAAGACACCCTCGCCGACCGTCGCATCTTCCAGCTCACCGATCTCGCCTGGTCCGAATTCACCACGATCCTTGACCAACCCGCCCAACGCCGCCCCGAGCTGGTCGAACTGCTCAACGAGACCCCGCCCTGGGACGAGGCCTGAGTGCGACCCCAGCAACCACGGCCGATCGAACCGACCGACGACGTCGGAACCTTCGACTCGGGCGAGTCGTCGCTGGACCACTACCTGAGCCGCCGTGCGCTGGCAAACCATCACGCCGGGGTTGCCCGATGCTATGTCTCCATCGAGCGCGGCACGAAGAGAGTCCTCGGCTTCTACACTCTCTCCGCGGTCGCCGTCCGACGCACCGCCATCTCCGCACGAGCCCGCCGCAACACGCCCGACCCGGTGCCGGCCGTCCTCCTCGGACGCCTCGCCGTCGATCGGCGGGCGCAAGGCTCGGGACTGGGCCGACTGCTCGTGCGTGACGCGATCCTGTCGACGATGAGCGCGGCTGATCGCATCGGCGTACGGCTGCTGCTCGTACATGCCCTGCACGACCAGGCGGCACAGTTCTACACCGCACTGGGGTTCCGGCCCTCCCCCACCGATCCGCTCCACCTCTACCTGCTCCTCGATGATGTGCGGAAGTCACTGCGGCCCTGACTCTTCCTCTGCACTCGTCCGCCAAACCGCCAGACACGAGTACAACACGTGCGGCATACTTCCTCTCGTCGGGGGCGCACGTCCGACGAAGGAGTCGTGAGATGGCACGCCAACCCTCATCGCGCCCGTCATCCGCACCCGTGGTCGTGCTGGCTGTCCTGCTTCTCTTGACCGTCGCGGTGTTCGGATACCTGCTGCACGACACGCAGACCCAGGCGGCTGCAGCCGAGGCTCGTCTGCGTGCCCTGGAGTCCGCCGATGCCGAGCACGAGGCAGCCATCGCCGAGGCCGCGGCTGACGCGGAGTCAGTGGCCGGGGATACTGCTGAGCTCGATACCGAGCTGGTGAACCTCACCGACTGGGTGACCGCCCTGGACGGCCGCGTCGCCGACGTCGACGACCGGGTCACCGAGCTCGACGGGTGGCGCGGCGATCAGGTGGATGCCCGCCAGATCGCTGCCGACGTCGAGGACTCGATCGTGACCATCCGGTGCTACCTCGACAGCGGTGACGCGATCCAGGGGTCGGGTTTCGCCCTCGCGATCGACCCGCCCCAGGGGTACGGCACCCAGCTGCTCACCAACCATCACGTGATCGAGGAGTGCCTCGGGGACGAGGCTCGTGCCGTGGAGGTGAATACCACGATGGGTACCTACGAGGGCCGGGTGGGCCTAGTCGACGAGGAATACGACATCGCATCCGTGGTCATCGCCGAGGAGCTCACCGGTCTGAAGATGGCGCCGCGGCCGTTGCAGGGCGACGGTGTGGTAGCGATCGGTACGCCGTCGGGTCAGGAGAACACCATCACCGAGGGAATCATCACCAACGTCTACTCCGACCGGGTCACCACCGACGCCGCGATCGGACCGGGCAATTCCGGTGGGCCGCTGCTGAACGCCGACGGACAGGTCATCGGACTGAACACCCTGGGCATCTACACCTTCCAGGGCATCCGGCAGAACGGGCTGAACACTGCGATCGGCGTGTGGCAGGCGTGCCTGAACGTGATCCTCTGCCCGAGCGACACCACGTCTGAGTAGCGCCCGCTTTCCGCCTTCGGTGTGTCCTGGCCCACACCGATATCCGTTTCGGCCCTCCCGGCCAGCGCGG
>CAZMDO010000425.1:0-2631 GCA_964564445.1 uncultured Ruaniaceae bacterium
GCTGCAGCGTCAACGAGCCAGATCTCTCAGCTGCTCTGGATGGGTCGAGGCCATGATAAGGGGTGCGGCGGGGTGCGCGGGCACGCGTCCTGAGAAGCGAGACCCGCCGCCGGGCTCGGGCGTCCATGAGCCCGCCGCCAGGCGGTCAGGCGTCGATCAGCCCGTCGCGCAGCGCGAGCGCCACCGCCTCGGTGCGCGAGTGTGCACCGAGCTTGGCCATCACGCGGCTCAGGTGCACGCTGACGGTCTTCTCGCTGATGTACAGCTCCGCGCCGACGGCCCGGTTGGTCAGCCCGCGGGCGACCAGCTCGAGCACGGACCGCTCCCGTGGGGTGAGCAGGTCGGCGGCGACCATCCGCACCCCGGCCACCGGGCGGCGGTACCGGCGGGCCAGCGACTCCAGCGCCCCGGCCAGCGGCGCCGCTTCGAGGGTTCGGGCGGTGCCCAGGGCCTCGGTGAGCACGGTGTCGCCCTGCTCGGTGCGTCCCTCGGCGAGCAGCGCCTCCGCCAGGCGCCACTGGGCGAGGGCGCGCTGGTACACGTCCCCGTAGTCGAAGGCATCCGCGACGGCGGTCCACGCCTCCGCGTCCGTCTCACCGCGCGCTCGGGTCTGCTCGGCATGCGCCCGGGCGAGCCAGGCATGCGCCTCCGGGCCCCAGTCCTTGGCCCGGGGTCCGCCGTGGTCGCGCGCGTCGGCGACATGGGCGGCGAACGCTTCGGCCGCGGCCAGCGCGTCCGCCTCGGCGCCGGCCTGCCCGGTCTGGCGGGCTCGTGCGGCGTCGTCGGCGGCCGCGGAGATGCCCAGCGCCCCCAGCCGCAGCAAGGACAGCGAGACCCCGTCCTCGCTGGCGCGCACTGCGGCGATCATCCGGTCCAGCTCGTGGGTGACCTGCACCGCACGGTGCTGCCAGGTGCCCAGCTCGGCGATGGCGTACGCGAGGATCTTGGCGGGCTCCCCCTCGTGGCGGAGCACCACGTCCGACCGCAGCCGCGCCTCCGCGTCCGCCCACTGGCCGCGGCTTGCGGCCAGCAGCGCGGCGCTGGCGTCCAGGACCACGGAGAGCCAGTCCGGCGCCTGCTCACCCGGCGGCGAGGCGAGCTCGGCCACCTCGTCCCAGGCGCCGGCCGCGTACAGCACCTGCACCGCAATCCACGCCAGCTCACGTCCGTAGGTGGCCCACACCAGCCCCTCCGCACGGGCGCGCTGCAGACCGCTGCACACGTGCTCGGCGGCAACGCTGACCCGGCCGGCCTCGAACTCCCCGACGGCGAGGTTGAAGTAGGCGCGCAGCTCCACCTCGAACGCCCGGGACTCACGGGCGCGCTCGCGCGCCTGGTCCAGCAGTGCCATGGCGCCCTCGTGGTCTCCGCGGCGGAGCCGGTGGTAGGACAGCGAGATCAGGGCGTCCGCCTCCGCACCACCCTCGCCGGCGGCGCGGGCATCGGCGATCGCTTCCTCGGCGACGGTCGCATGGTCCTCGAAGTCATCGCCCATCGCCCGGGTGGCCAGCACCCAGGCGCGTTCAGCGCTCGGCGGGGTGTCCCGGATCAGCTCCCACGCCTCGGTGATGAGCCGCCGCCCGCCGGCCCAGTCGTCCTCGGCGTAGGCGACCTTCGACATCCGGCGCCGCACCGCCGCCCGGGCCACCTGGTCCGTACCGGCGTCGGCGAGGGTGAGCGCCGAGCACAGGTGCGCCTCGGCCCGCTCGATCCGTCCGGCGGCCACTGCGGCATCGGCGGCCCGGATCGTCAGCGCGAGCTCGTCGGTCCCGGTGAGGCGGTCCGGGTCCGGCACCGCGTCCCAGAGGCCGAGCGCCTCCTCCAGGTGCTGCAGCACGTCCGAGGTGGCTCCGACCTGCTGCGCATCCGAGGCCGCCCCGATACGCGCGCGCAGCGCCGTGGGCAGATCGTTGGCCTCGGTGGCGTGGTACGCCTGCGCACCACGCCACCCGGGGTTCTGCGCACGGCCGAGCAGCTCGACGAACGCGGCGTGCACGCGGGTCCGCTCGCCGGGCAGCAGGTCGCCGTAGACGGCCTCGCGCAGCAACGAGTGCCGGAACGCGTAGCTCTCCTCCGGGGCCACCACCAGCACGTAGTGCTGCACCGCTTCCCGCAGGGCCGCGTCCAAGGCATCCTCGGTCAGCCCGGTGACCTCCAGCAACGAGGCGTGCCGCACCCGGCGCTGCCCCGCCACCGAGGCCACCCGCACCACCCGCTGGGCGTCCGGGCCGAGCCGCTCGATCCGGCTGAGCAGCACATCGGCGAGCGGGCCGGCCACGGCACCACCGCCGCCACCGCCACCGCCGGCGAACAGCTCCTCGGCGAAGAACGGGTTCCCCTCGGAGCGTTCGGCGATCTGGGCCACGAGCTCCTCGGGTACCGCAGCCCCCTCGACCCCGGCCAGTGCACGGGTGAAGGCGCGGGCATCGGCCGGCGCGAACGGCTCCAGGGTGAGCCGTTCCACCCGGCGCATCCTGCCCAGCTCGGCCACCAGGGGCCGCAGCGGGTGGCGGCGGTGCAGCTCATCGGAGCGGTAGGTGAGCACCACGGTGAGGGCCTCGTCGGAGATCCGGGCGAGCAGGAAGGTGAGCAGGTCCCGGGTGGAGGCATCGGCCCAGTGCAGGTCCTCGA
>CAZMDO010000426.1:0-2629 GCA_964564445.1 uncultured Ruaniaceae bacterium
AGCGTCGAGGGCGTCATGCCGAGCTCGGCCAGGATGGTGGCCACCGCCACCGGGTGGGTGATGTAGGGGTCGCCGCTCTTGCGCACCTGGCCGGTGTGCGCCCGTTCGGCCACCCCGTAGGCGCGCTCGATGATCGAGGTGTCCACCCGCGGGTGGTTCGCCCGCACCACACGGATCAGCGGTTCGATCGCCGCCGGGGTGGAGTGGCCGCGGCCACCGAAGCGGACCAGCCGGGAACGGACCCGGGCCGGCGGCACAGCATGCCCCGGGCGGGCGTCCTGTGCTGTCTCGGCGGCCAGATCCTCACTCATCCGGCCATGATACGCCGCAGGCACCCCCACCCCTCGCTCTCCGGGTCGTCATGTCCAGGGTGCGCTATAGCGCACGCCCAGCATGACGACCCGGAGCGAGAGGGGGTCAGTAGGTGAGCAGGGTGTGCACGTCCCGCTCGGTGAGCTGGTCCCGGCCGCGCAGCTGTGCCAGCTCGATGAGGAAGCCGAGCCCGGCCACGGTGGCCCCGCACCGCTCCAGCAGGGTGCAGGCGGCCGCGGCGGTGCCGCCGGTGGCCAGCACATCGTCCAGCACCGCCACCTTCGACCCCTCCCGCACCGCGTGCTCGGAGACCTCCAGCACGGCGTCGCCGTACTCCAGCCGGTACTCCGCCGCCACCACCGGCGGCGGCAGCTTGCCGGCCTTGCGCACCGCGATCAGGGAGCAGCCGAGCACCGCGGCCAGCGGCGCGGCGAACAGGAAGCCGCGGGCCTCGATGCCGGCGACCGCGTCCACCTCCCCACCGAAGGTGTCCGCGAGGTTGGAGATCACCGCGGAGAACGCCGTGGCGTCGGCCAGCAGCGGGGTTATGTCCCGGAACAGCACACCGGGCTCGGGGAAGTCCGGCACGTCCCGCACCCGGTCGGCGATCAGGTCCTGCAGCCGGGCGGAGACGACGGCCGGCGTCACCGCTTGCTCTTCGGCTTGCGCCGTGGCTGGGCCTGCTGCCCCCGGTGCGTCCCGGCCCGCAGGCCCGCCGCACCGGTGGCCACCGACGCCGCCGGCAGACCCTCCGCCTCGGCGGCGGAGAGCCGGCGCTCACGCAGCGCGAGCACCTTCTCGTTGTGCGCCTTGATCACCGGGTTCCGGTGGTAGAGCGCCACCTGCATCGGCGTGGCGATGAAGATCGAGGAGAACGTCCCGATCAGCATGCCGATGAACAGGACCAGGGCGATGTCCCGCAGGGTGCCGGCGCCGAGCAGGAACGCACCGACGAACAGGATCGAGGCCACCGGCAGCACCGCCACCACGGAGGTGTTGATCGAGCGCACCAGCGTCTGGTTCACCGCCAGGTTCGCGCCCTCGGCGTAGGTGAACCGGGTCTGCTCGGTCACCCCGTCGGTGTTCTCCCGGACCTTGTCGAAGACCACCACGGTGTCGTACAGCGAGTAGCCGAGGATGGTGAGGAAACCGATCACGGTGGCCGGGGTGATCTCGAAACCGACCAGGGCGTAGACGCCCGCAGTGATCACCATGTCGTGCAGCAGGGCGATCAATGCACCGGCCGCCATGGTCCACCGCCGGAAGTAGATGGTCATCACCACCGACACCAGGATGAGGAAGATCACCAGGCCCTGGATGGCCTTGCCGGTCACGTCCTGCCCCCAGGTTGGTCCGACGAACGAGGAGGTGACGTCGTCCGGTGAGGTGCCGTAGGCCTCGGCGAGCAGCTCGCTGAGCTGGGCGGTCTGCTCCTCGGTGAGGGACTCGGTCTGCACCCGCACCGTGGAGGAACCCACGCTGCTCACCCGTGCCACCTGGTCGCTGGTCACCTGGTCCAGCGCCTGCTGGGCCAGGTCCTGCTTGAGGGTCTGGGCGTTGGACACGGTGAACTCCGACCCGCCGCGGAAGTCGATCCCCGGGTTCAGGCCGCGGATGCCGAGCAGCAGCACGCACAGCGCCATGATCACCAGGCCGATGATGAAGTAGACCCGGCGCTTGCCGACGATGTCGTAGGAGCGGCGACCCGAGTACAGGTCGTTCCCGAACTTGGCGAAGCTGGCCATCAGAGGTCACCCTTCCGGCTGGTGGAGGAGAGCTCGGCGTCGTCGGCGGGCACGCCCGGCGGGTCGCCCCCGTCCGGCGTGGCCGACGGCTCCTCCGTCCCGTCCGAGGCGGCGAGCTCGGCGGCCCGGCGGCGCTCGGCGATCGACTCCCCGCTGCGCAGCCGGCCCCGGCCCCGGTAGATCGGCACGGTGGCGCCCAGGTGCACCGGGTCGAGCCCGGAGAGGCGGTGCCCGCCACCGAAGAACTTCGTGCGCACGAGCGCCTGCACCATCGGGTGGGTGAACATCATCACCACGATCACGTCGATCACCGTGGTCAGGCCGAGGGTGAACGCGAACCCGCGCACCCCACCGACCGCGAGGGCGTAGAGCACCACGGCGGCGAGCAGGTTCACCGCGTCCGAGGCCAGGATGGTGCGCCGGGCGCGGGTCCAGCCGAGCTCCACGGCGTCCTCCAGGCGTCTGCCCTCGCGCACCTCGTCACGTATTCGTTCGAAGTAGACGATGAAGGAGTCGGCGGTGATACCGATCGCGATGATCAGACCGGCGACACCGGCCAGGGACAGCCGGTA
>CAZMDO010000427.1:0-2623 GCA_964564445.1 uncultured Ruaniaceae bacterium
CGACCTGCGCGTGCTCGCTCCCGCCCACCGTGCCTACGCCACCGGCTATGACGGCACCGTCGGTGAGGTGGCCGTGCCGGTCGCCGACGGCCGCGACCACACCTGGCCTGCCACGAGCCCGCGGTCCGCTGACTACTTCTACGCCCTGCAGACCGACCGGCCGTGGGTGGCCGGTGTGGACGGCACCGGGCACGGTCTGGTGATCGCCTCCACCGCCCGGCTGCGCGGGCGCAAGCTGTTCTGCTGGGGACACGGCACCGGTGGCCGGCGCTGGCAGCAGTGGCTGTCCCCGGAGGGCGGGGAGTACGTGGAGCTGCAGGCCGGGCTGGCCACCACCCAGCTCGAGCACGTGCTCATGCCGGGCCGCACCCGCTGGGACTGGGTGGAGACCTACGCCGACGTGGCTGTCGATCCCGCAACCGCGCACAGCAGCGACTGGGACACCGCTGTCGCCGCGGTGGGCGCCCGGGTGGGCGAGCTGACCGGCGACCTCGAGGACGTGCTGCAGGCGGCCCGGTCGGTGGCGGACGCAGCCCCGGAGGAGCGGCTCGCTACGGGCTCGGGCTGGGGTGCGCTGGAACGGGTGCACCGTGCGGCCACGGGCGAGCCGTGGATCGACGAGACCTCCCGCCCGTTCGACGCCGCCACGCTCACCGAGGAGCAGCAGCCCTGGCACCGGTTGCTCACCGACCCCGATGCCGATCCACTCACCGGGGCCGACCCGAGCGTGCCGCCGGCGTCCTACGTGACCGGTGCGCCGTGGGCGGAGCGGCTGTGCGCGCAGCCGCCCGGATGGTTGCGCGACTACCACCTCGGTGTGCTCGCCCAGGCGAGCGCCGACCTGCCGACCGCGGAGCGGCACCTTCGGGCCTCGGTGGCCGCCACCCCCACCGCATGGGCACTGCGGGCGCTGGCCCGGCTGGCCGCCGAGCGGGGCGAGGTCGAGGAGTCGGCCGGCCTGCTCGCCGAGGCGCTCGGGCACGCTCCGGGTGAGGAGCACCTGCTCCGGGAGGCGATGACCGCTGCGCTCGCAGCAGACCGCCCCGCGGCCGCCCTCGAGCTGCTGGACGCCGCCCCGGCACAGGCCAGGCGCAGTGGCCGGGTGCGGTTGCTGGAGGGGACGGCTGCGCTGCGTGCCGGAGACCGGGAGCGGGCCGAGGCCGTGCTGCGCGCCGACATCGTGATCGCGGACCTGCGTGAGGGCGAACGCTCCCTGAGCGACCTGTGGGGTGAGGTCTTCCCGGACCGGGAGCTGCCCGCCCGCTACGACTTCCGGATGTCCTGACCGCCGGGGCTGCAGGGTCGAGGGCGGCTCCTCAGTGCCCGGGGTCGCGCCACAGCCGGGACTCCTCCTGGTCCAGCAGCGCCTGAGCCTCGGCGAGCACACCGGAGCTGCGCGCACCGATCGAGCGCGCCTCCAGCAGCGCACCGCGTTCGGCATCCAGAGCACGACGGCGGAGCGCCCGGTACTGCACATAGGTTCCGTCGCTATCGGCTTCTCGGGCAGCCACCACCCGCAGCCGCGCCTCGTTCCGCACTCGTTCGAGCACCTTGGGGTCCACCTTCTCCTCGGCGGTCGCCAGGGCCTCGTCGCTGATCGCCGCCAGTCCGGCCTGGGTGATCTCCTCCAGCAGGCTGGCCAGCTCCTCCCGGTGCGCGTCGGCGTCCGTGCCGCGCAGCCTGAGCCGGCGGATCACCAGCGGCAGCGTGCTGCCCTGCAGCAGCAGCGTGGCCACGCTGACCGTGAACGCCACCAGGATCAGCTGCGGCCGGTACGGCAGGTCGCGGGGTAGCGTCTGCGCGGCAGCCAGCGTGATCACACCGCGCATCCCGGCCCAGGCGAGCACTGCGCCACCACGCCAGCTCAGCCCCTGGGAGGCGGCGAAGTCCAGGTCGGCCTGCCGCCGGGCAAGGAACCTGCGGCCGTGCGCCAGCCGGGCCCGCAACCGCTCGTCGGTGGGCTCGACCAGGTTCATCCGCTCGGCCATCGTGGCCAGCCGCGGGCCGTTCTCGGCGGCCCGCCGGCCTTCCCGGCGCAACGTCGCCACCAGCGGCACCATGAACACCACGCGGACCACGATCAGCACCGCGGTGGCGAGCAGCCCGATCAGCACGGCAGAGCCGACACCGAGGCGGTCCTCCTGCACCGCCTCCACCAGCGGCTTGAGCTCCACCCCGAGGAGCAGGAACACCCCGTTCTCCAGCACGAACTGGATGGTGCGCCAGTTCAGCCGCTCGCTGATCCGGTCCTGGGCGGTGAGCAGCTTGGCGCCGCGGTGCCCGGTGACCAGACCGGCGACCACGACCGAGAGCACCCCGGAGGCGTGCAGCTGCTCAGCCGGCAGGTAAGCCAGGAACGGCACCGCGAAGGACACTGCGGTGGTGAGCACCGGGTTGTCCAGCCGGGCCCGGACCGCGACGGCCAGGTACCCGATCACCAGGCCGATCACGACCGCGGCGACCACCGCCAGCACGAAGTCACCGAGCACGCCCCAGAAGGTCACGGTGGCAGCGGTCGCGCCGATCGCGGTGCGCAGCAGCACCAGGGCGGTGGCGTCGTTGACCAGTCCCTCACCTTCGAGCACCGCCACCAGCCGGGGCGGCAGCCCCAGCCGCTTCCCGA
>CAZMDO010000428.1:0-2622 GCA_964564445.1 uncultured Ruaniaceae bacterium
GAACCGCCAGGTGCGGGCGGTCACCTCGCGCATCCGGTCCACCCGGAACGTGCGCCAGTCGCCGGCGCCGGTGTCGAAGGCGAGCAGGTACCAGCGGTGCCCGGAGGCGACCAGCCGGTACGGCTCCACCCGGCGGCGGCGCAGCTGGCCGCGGGAGGGATAGTCGAACTCCGCCTCCACCTCGTCCCGGCACGCCCGGGCCAGGGTGAGCAGGGCGCGAGCGTCCACCGGCAGCCGCGCGTCGCCGAAGGACTCCACCGACCCGGCCAGTGCGCGCACCTGCTCGCGCAGCCGCGTCGGCAGCACCCGGTCCAGCTTCGTCAGCGCCCCCAGCGCCGCGTCCTGGGCCCCGCTCACCCCGCTGCCGGCACCGGTGAGCAGGGAGACCGCGATCGCGATCGCCTCCGCATCGTCCAGCAGCAGCGGCGGCACCTCCTTGCCCGCCCGCAGCCGGTAGCCACCGCCGAGGCCTTGGTTGGCCTCCACCGCGTAGCCGAGCGCCCGCAAGCGGTCCACGTCCCGCCGCACGGTGCGGGTGGTCACCCCGAGCCGGTCGGCCAGCTCCGGACCGGTCCAGGTCTGCCGCTGCTGCAGCAGCCCGAGGAGGCTGAGCACCCGCTCGGTGGTGCCCCGTTCCTCGCCCGCCGATGCGTCCACCCGTCCACTGTGCCACCTGCTGCGGACCGACGCTGTCCGCTTTCGGCGCAGGTGCCGGTGGCCGCGATCCGCGGCGCACCGCAATTCAGGTACCGGCTGGGGTGCGAACGCTGCGAGAATCAGGGCGTGCGCACCATCAAGCAGAGCAAGAAGCTCAGAGGAGTCCGCTACGACGTGCGGGGACCGATCCTGGTCGAGGCGCAGCGCCTGGAGTCCCTCGGGCACCGGATCCTCAAGCTGAACATCGGCAACCCGGCACCGTTCGGGTTCGAGGCCCCGCAGGCCATCCTCGCCGACGTGGTGCACCACCTGCCCGAGGCCCAGGGCTACTCCGACTCCCGCGGCATCTTCTCCGCCCGTACCGCCGTCGCCCAGTACTACCAGTCGCGCGGGCTGACCGAGGCGCACGTGGACGACGTGTTCATCGGCAACGGCGTCTCCGAGCTGATCTCGCTGGTGCTGCAGACCTTCATCGACGACGGCAACGAGATCCTCGTCCCGGCCCCGGACTACCCGCTGTGGACCGGCGCGGTGTCGCTGGCCGGCGGCACCCCGGTGCACTACCTGTGCGACGAGTCCAACGGCTGGATGCCGGACCTGGCCGACATCGAGTCGAAGATCACCGCGAACACGCACGCGATCGTGATTATCAACCCGAACAACCCCACCGGGGCGGTCTACTCTGAGGAGATGGTCAAGGCTCTGGTGGACCTCGCCCGCCGGCACGACCTGGTCATCTTCAGCGACGAGATCTACGAGAAGATCGTGTTCAACGGTGCCCAGCACCACCACACCGCCGCCTACACCGGCGACGACGTGCTCTGCCTGACCTTCAGCGGTCTGTCCAAGGCCTACCGCGTGTGCGGCTACCGGGCCGGCTGGCTGATGCTGTCCGGACCCAAGCATCTGGCCGCCGACTTCATCGAGGGCCTGACCCTGATGGCGAACATGCGGATGTGCTCCAACGTGCCCGCCCAGCACGCCATCCAGACCGCGCTCGGCGGCTACCAGTCCATCGAGGAGCTGATCGTGCCCGGCGGCCGGTTCTACGAGCAGGCGATGCTCGCCGACCGGCTGCTGAACGAGATCCCGGGCGTCACCTCGGTGCGGCCGGACGGCGCGCTGTACTGCTTCCCCCGGCTGGACCCGGAGCTGTACCCGATCACCGACGACCAGCAGTTCGTCATCGACCTGCTGCGCTCCAAGCACCTGCTGGTCACGCACGGCACCGGCTTCAACTGGCCGCACCCGGACCACTTCCGGCTGGTCACCTTGCCGGACGTGCAGATGCTCGAGGAGGCGATCGGGCGGATCGCGGAGTTTCTCGCCGAGTACCGCCGGGCGAAGGGCACCGCCCGCAGCTAGCGGAACCATCCTGTCCGCTATCGACGACAGGCTGGCTGCCATGCCTACGACACCTGTGGACTTTGGCCACGAGCTCCTGGAACAGATCACCTTCCACCGCGCCGCCCTGTGGGACCGGCGGCTGGCCGGGCTGACCGACGAGGAGTACGTCTGGTCGCCGGTGCCCGGCGCCTGGAACATCCACCCACGCGGCACCTCGACCGCGCCGGTCCAGGCCGGGTCCGGTGACTACACCATCGACTTCGCCTTTCCGGAACCCGATCCGGCCCCGTTCACCACGATCGCCTGGCGGCTCGGGCACGTGATCGTCGGTGTGCTGGCCGCCCGGAACGCGGCACACTTCGGCGCACCGCCGGCCTCGTACGAGTCCTGGGAGTACGCCGGTACGGCCGAGGAGGCGCTGGCCCAGCTGAACAGCCAGTTGGACGTATGGCTCGACGGCGTCGCCTCGCTGGGCCAGGACGGCCTCGCCGCCCCGGTCGGTGAAGCGGAGCCCTACCCTGAGGCGCCGATGGCCACGCTGGTGCTGCACATCAACCGGGAGCTGATCCACCACCTGTCCGAGGTCTGCCTGCTGCGCGACCTGTACCTGCACACCCA
>CAZMDO010000429.1:0-2620 GCA_964564445.1 uncultured Ruaniaceae bacterium
ACCAGGCGAAGTTCTGGGTGTACGACTCCTCGCTGAGCGAGTACGCGGCACTGGCGTTCGAGTACGGCTACTCGGTGGAGCGCCCGGACGCCCTGGTGGCGTGGGAGGCGCAGTTCGGCGACTTCGTCAACGGCGCCCAGACGGTGATCGACGAGTTCATCTCCTCCGCCGAGCAGAAGTGGGCGCAGACCTCCTCGGTGGTGCTGCTCCTGCCGCACGGCTACGAGGGCCAGGGCCCGGACCACTCCTCGGCGCGCAAGGAACGGTTCCTGCAGCTGTCCGCCGAGGACAACATGATCGTGGCCGAGCCGTCCACCCCGGCGAACCACTTCCACCTGCTGCGCCGGCAGGCCTACCAGCGGCCGCGGCGCCCGCTCGTGGTGTTCACGCCGAAGCAGCTGCTCCGGCTGCGGGCCGCGACGTCCACGGTGGCGGACTTCACCTCCGGCACGTTCCAGCCGGTGATCGGCGACACCGCGGTGGACCCGGCGAAGGTGGACCGGGTGCTGCTGTGCAGCGGGCGGGTCTACTACGACCTGCTCGCCGAGCGCGGCAAGCGTGAGGACGAAGCCACCGCGCTGGTCCGGCTGGAGCAGTACTACCCGCTCGAGGCCGAGGCACTGGACGCCGAGCTGCAGCGCTTCGGCAACGCCGAGCTGGTATGGGTGCAGGACGAGCCTGCGAACCAGGGTGCGTGGACCTATCTGCGGGTGCGGGCCGGCAAGACGGTGCCCGCGATCGCCGAGCGCGGTCTGCGGCTGGTCTCCCGGCCGGAGTCCGCCGCTCCCTCGGCCGGCACCGCCAAGAAGCACCAGGCCGAGCAGAAGGTGCTGATCAGCGAGGCCTTCGCCCGGTGAGCACGGCGGCGCACGAGGAGCCGGCGCGCAGGCGCATCTGCGTGGTCGGGGACGAGCTGGTCGCCGGGGTCGGCGACGCCCGGGGGCTGGGCTGGACCGGGCGGGTGGCCGCCCGCACGGCCAGCGACGAGCCGACCGAGTGGTACCCCTTGGCGGTGCCCGGGGAGTCCAGCACCGCGCTGTCCGGCCGGTGGGAGTCGGAGTGCAACCGGCGGTTCGGCACCGGGGACAACCACCTGGTGGTGGCGCCCGGTGCGGCCGACCTCCGGCACGGGGTCTCCCTGGCCCGCAGCCGGCTGAACCTGGCGAACGTGCTCGATGATGCCACCAACCGGCGCATCCCGGTGTTCGTGGTGGGCCCCGCCCCGCGCAACGATGTGGACGCCGAGGCTCTCGCCGAGCTGTCCACCGCGTTCGGGGACGTGTGCGGGCGCCGCCGCATCCCGTACGTGGAGACCCACCAGCCGCTGCGCGCCCACGAGCAGTGGGTGGCCGACCTCGCCTCCACCGACGGCACCCACCCGCAGCAGGCCGGCTACGGTCTGCTCGCCTGGCTGGTGCTGCACAACGGCTGGCACGACTGGCTCGGGCTCCCGCAGGACGCCTGACCCGGCCGTTGCCGTCGCGAGGGCGACCGATCAGCTGCAACCGCTGGTGGCCCCGCACCCCTCACAGACGTGGCAGGAGCCGGAGGGGCGCATCGTCGCCCCGCAGGTCAAGCACAGCGGGGCATCGGCCCCTGCGGCTGCCTGCCGGACCCCGGCGGCCGGTGAGCCGCCCTGCACCACCCGGGCTGCGCCGTCGCCGGCCGCCTGACCGGCCGCTGCGGACGGGGACGCCGGCTGCGGCACGGACGCTACGCCGTCGGCCTCCGCCAGGTCGGCCGACGGTGACGACTCCTCCCCCACCGCAGCCTCGCCGACCCCGCCGAAGGAGCTCGCGTCCAGCGCCTCGCTGCGTTCCTGCGTGCTGCGCACACCCAGGGCACCCCGGGTCTCGGCATCCAGGTAGTCCAGCGCCAGCCGGCGGAACACATAGTCCATGATCGAGGTGGACATCCGCAGGTCGGCATCATCGGTCAGCCCGGCCGGCTCGAAGCGCATGTTCGTGAACTTCTCCACGAACGTCTCCAGCGGCACACCGTGCTGCAGCCCGACCGAGACCGCGATGGAGAACGCGTCCATCACCCCGCCGAGCGTGGACCCCTGCTTGCCGAAGCGCAGGAAGATCTCCCCGAGGCGGCCGTCGTCGTAGGTGCCGGCGGTCAGGTAGCCCTCCGCCCCGCCGACGGCGAAGGAGGTGGTCTGCGAGGCACGTCGCCGGGGCAGCCGCTCGCGTACCGGCCCCCGCTGGGGCTCGGGCTCGGCCGGGTCGGCGGGCGCACCGGTCTGGGCCGCGGCCTTCTTCTTGCCGTCGGAGAGCGGCTGGCCGACCTTGCAGCTGTCCCGGTAGATGGCGATCGCCTTCAGCCCGAGCCGCCAGCCCTGCTGGTAGATGTCCGCCACGTCCGCCACGGTGGCCTCGGCGGGCATGTTCACCGTCTTGGAGATCGCCCCGGACAGGAACGGCTGCACCGCGGCCATCATCCGCACGTGCCCCATCGGGGTGATCGACCGGGTGCCCACGGCGGTGTCGAAGACCGGGTAGTGCTCGGTCTTCAGCCCGGGGGCGTCCAGCACGTGCCCGGAGGCGATGATCGCCTCCTCGATCGCCTCGATGGTCTCCTCGGTGTAGCCGAGCGCGCGCAGCGCCCGGGGCACGGT
>CAZMDO010000430.1:0-2611 GCA_964564445.1 uncultured Ruaniaceae bacterium
GCCGAGTTTGCTTTCATCGACGGCCAGGACGAGCTGCGCGAGGTGATCGAGAACGACGATTTCGGCGCCTGGCGGGTGTTCCTGCACCCGGAACAGCGCCAGTACGCGCAGCGGCATCGCAACGGTTCCTTTCGGCTCTCCGGGGGTGCCGGGACAGGGAAGACGGTGGTCCTTCTGCACCGGGCCAGACATCTTGCGCGGCAGGACCCGCAGGCGCGGATCGTGCTGACCACGTTCAACCGCACGTTGGCCGACTCGCTGCGATCGCAGCTGCGGCTCCTGGACGCCTCCCTCGTGCTCGCCGAGGAGCCTGGCGAGCCGGGAGTCCATGTGGCTGGGATCGATCAGCTGGCCCGCAAGGTGCTGCGCAGCGCGCGGTCCGGGCTCGGTGCCACTGCCGACTCCGAAGGCCCGGTCTCGAAGGTCCTCGGGCAGCGCACGCCGCAGGTCCTCGATGTGACGCCGCAGAGCAAGTGGCGCGAGGCGATCGCCGCAGCAGGAGAGGACCTGCCCAAGGACCTACGCAGCATTACGTTCATGCAGGCGGAGTACGCCACCGTGGTGCTCCCGAACCTGATCCGTGACCGGGCCACGTACCTGCGCGTGCGCCGGCCGGGACGCCGGGTGCCGCTGGATCGTTCTAGGCGGAATGCGGTCTGGGCGGTGATCCAGGCCTACCGAGCATCTGCCGCCGCGAGCGGAACGGCAGACTTCGACGAGAAGGCGATGATCGCGGCTGCCTACCTGGATCAGCGGGCTGAACACCGACTCGCTGATCACGTGCTGGTCGACGAGGCCCAGGACCTCACGCCGTCGCGACTGCTGTTCGTTCGCGCGTTGGCGGAGCAGGGGGCGAACGACCTCTTCCTCGCAGAGGACTCGCACCAGCGGATCTACGGCCAGAAGATCGTGCTCTCGAAGTACGGCATCAACATTCGGGGACGCTCGCGACGCCTGACGTTGAACTACCGGACCACACATCAGAACCTGCAGTTCGCCGTGCAGATCCTCGGCGATGACTCTGCCTATGTGGATCTGGAGTCCGATACCGCGCAGACGAAGGGGTATCGCGCGGCGCGTCGCGGTCCGAAGCCACAGCTCATCGGGGCCGAGAGCGTCGCGCAGGAGTACGACGCCGCTGCTGACATCATCCAGGAGTGGCTGAAGGAGGTGGACTCGGCCGAGACCATCGGCGTCCTCGTGCACGCGAAGGGCGTGGCCGAGACCGTGCAGCGAGCCCTGACGGAACGCGGAATCGAGGCGAAGTTCGTGGGCAACGACGCCGATGTCTCCCCGGGAAAGGTGGTCGTGATGACGATGCACCGGTCCAAGGGCATGGAGTTCACTCACGTGCTGCTCTTCGGTATCAATGCCGGCTCCGGGCTGTTCGCCTCGCGGCTTGGCGAGCTGCCGGAGCAGGACCAGGCCGATGCACTGCTGCAGGACCGGTCGTTGCTGTACGTGGCGGCGACCCGAGCACGGGACAAGCTGGCGGTGATGTGGCGAGGGGAGCGGAGTGAGCTGCTGCCAAGCCGATGAGCGTCAGTGGGTTCCTTCCGGCAACAGGGTGTCATCTAAGTGCGCTGCGCATACAGCGAGATGGAGGAGTTTCAATGAAGTTCGCCTCGTCCAGTAGCTCAAATTTCCTGGTTGTGCCGAGTGAGGCAATCCTGCGCAATGCGGAGCCCGAGGAACGTGTAGACAGCCATAGCACGGCAATCTTGAAGGCAGCCCGGCTTCAGTTGCAGCAGGCCATCGAGGTGATCGAGGCACTCGTCGGGTACGATCCGCTCAGCGCACGACGAGAAGTCCTCGCTAACTCGCTCGATGGTTTGGTTGACTCTGAAGATGGCGAGTGGGAAGCGAGTTGCGCCCTCGATGCCGTCGCGTTGTACGGCAGGCTCGAGAATGCTGGTGTCATTGAAATTTGGAACAATCTGGATCAGCACGTTTTCACTGTCGGGCCAGACATCTCGGGGTTCGACTATATTGGGCTCCAGGGTGAGCCCGGAGGGGAGTTCGAGATGCCGGCGGAAGAAGTATTCGAATGCACAGGTCGTCTCTTTTCTTGGACCTGTGAACTCTACCGCAGCGTGAATCTACGACGTTGAGCGCACGCGGCTGTTGGCCCTGGGGCACGGTTAGCGCGCGCATGCACTTGCCCTGACGGGGCCAAAATTCGGTGACTCAAGTACGAGGGCTACCGTCCGTCCCCTCAGACCATTCGCGATGATCTTGTATCGTGCCGAGGGCATCTTCAACAGGATAGACTCGCTGTGAGTAGACACCTCTGCATCGCTGTCTGATACGCTGGCGATGGCGTAGGCGCAGGCAAAGCGCGGAAACTGGTGGAGCCAGGGTGTCGCGTCGGACGGCCGCAGATCGAATGTCACGCGGTTTTGCTCATCGAGTGTGACGGTGTGGATCTCGAAGCCACTCACGCTTATGGGGAAGGGATGTGGGCTTTCCGAGAGCTGATTGCGGACCTCGTGCCCGATGTTGGACGGCGCGATACGGGGTTCCGAGTTGAGGGCGTTGGCGTATGCCGCAGCAAATCGGGCTCTTCACGATCGAGGGTGTAGTTGGGTTCGGAATCCGCCGGTTTCGAGCA
>CAZMDO010000431.1:0-2603 GCA_964564445.1 uncultured Ruaniaceae bacterium
GGCGGGTGCTGCGGGTCAGACCGAACGCAGGTCCCGCCGTCCGAACGCCCAGATGCCCAGTGCCGCCAGTGCGGCGGCCACCACCCCCTGCAGCAGCAGCGGTGCGGCCTGCACCGCCTCCACCGGGTAGGCCGGGGTGTGGTACCAGGGGGAGATCGCCATCGCGGCACCGGGCAGGTCGAGCAGCTCGCCGAACACTGCGGCGATACCGCTGAACACCAGCACCGCCGCGGTGAGGCCGAGCAGCCGTGGGTGCAGCCCGTGGCAGGCGGTCGCCAGACCGGCGATGATCAGCAATGCGGGGGAGTACACCAGCCCGGCCCGGGTGAGCGTGCCCACCAGCGACCAGTCCCCGGTGGTGGCGGCAGCGGTCAGCCCCATCGCCGCGCAGGAGAGCACTAGCATCACCACGCCCGCCACGGTGATCACCAGCAGGTGCCCACCCAGCCAGGTCTTCTTTCCCACCGCGGTGGCCAGGACCGGTTCGGCGCGGCCACCGGTCTCCTCGCTGCGGACCTTGACCACGGCGAGGAAGACGAAGATCGCCGTCATCACCACCATGATCACGATCATCATGTTCAGGTAGCCCATCAGCAGGTCGCCGCCGGTGGTGAGGATCTCGGTGATCTCGCTGGCCATGTCCTCGAAGGCGTCCAGCACCGGTTCGATGGTGCTCCCGTACACCACGCCGCCGAGGAGGAGTCCCACCGTCCAGCCCCGCACGGAGGCGCGCTGCAGCCGCCAGGCCAGCGCCCCGGAGGACCGTAGCCACGTCGCGGCCCCCGGGCGGCCCCGGCGGGAGGCACGCAGTCCCGCCCCGAGGTCCCGGCGGGTGGAGAGCACGAACCCGGTGGCGACCAGCCCCACGGCGACCACTGCCGAGATCGCCAACGGCCACCACCGCTCGTCCACGAACGGTCTGGTCTGCTGTGACCAGGCGAACGGGGTGATCCAGGACAGGGCGCTGCCGTGCTCGCCGATCATGTCCCCGGCGGCCCGGACCACGAACGCACCCCCGAGGATGCCGCCGGCCAGCCCGCTCGCGGCGGTGGAGTACTCGCTGATCTGCACGGCGGTCATGCTCACGCCGGCGAACACCAGGCCGAACATGGCGATGCCCGCAGACACGGTGACCGCACCGGCCATCGGGGCGTCGTTGGCGCGCAGCGCCGCCAGGATGAGGATGCCCAGGGCGAGGTTGCTGACCACGGCGAGGATCGTCGTCGCCGCCAGCGCCGCGTGCCGGCCGACGACGTTCGCGCGCACCAGCTCGGCCCTGCCGGTCTGCTCCTCCACCCGGGTGTGCCGGGAGACGAACAGCAGGTTCATCACCCCGGCCGCGAGCATGAAGTAGGTCGCGTAGATGCCGGCGAAGAAGGTGAAGTAGGTCAGCTCCCCGGGCGCCATCCCGTAGCCGGGACCGCCGAACAGGGCGAGCATCGGCCCGCTGGTGAACCCCGAGGCGGCGGCCAGGTCCGCCTCGGTGGGGAACGCGGTGTGCATCTCGGCGAAGCAGTACAGCACGAAGGCGCTGATGGCGATCAGCCAGACCGGCAGCCGGATCCGGTCCCGGCGGAGCATGAACCGCAGCAGCGTGCCGGTGCCGGTCAGCACGCCGCCGGAGCGGGTCCTGCTCGGCAGGGCGGTGGCGGTCGCGGCGGTCATCGTTCCCCCTTGGCGTTGTGCTTGCCGGCGCTGACCGGCTGCTTGCGCCCGCCCGCGCCGCCCGCCGGACGCCTGCCCGCTGCCGCGCTGGCCGCCCGCTCGGCGGACTTCTCCGCAGCCACGGCCTCCTCCGGGCTGCCGGTGCCGTAGTGGCGCAGCAGCAGCTGCTCCAGGGTGGGTGGGTGCGCCACCAGGGAGGTCACGTGCAGGTGGGCGAGCGCGGAGACCACGGTGGGCATGTGCTCCCCGTCCACCTCGAACCGCACCTGACCGTCCTCCCGGGTGAAGCCGTGCAGCCCGGGCAGCGCCGCGAGCGCGGAGGTGTCGCTGTCGGTGACCACGCTCACCGAGGTGCGGGTCAGGTGCCGCAGCTCGGCGAGCGTGCCGGACTCGATCACCTGCCCGGCGCGCACGATGGAGACCCGGTCGGCGAGGGCTTCGACCTGGGCGAGGATGTGGCTGGAGAGCAGCACCGACGTGCCGCGGGCCTTCGCCTCCCGGATGCACTCCTGGAAGATCGCCTCCATCAGCGGGTCCAGGCCCGCGGTCGGCTCGTCCAGCACGAGCAGGTCCACCTGGCTGGCCAGGGCGGCGACCAGGGCGACCTTCTGCCGGTTGCCCTTGGAGTAGGTGCGGCCCTTCTTGGTCAGGTCCAGGTCGAACCGCTCGGCGAGCGAGGTGACCAGCTCCCGGTCGGCGTTACCGCGCAGCCGGGAGAAGATGTCGATGGCCTCCCCGCCGGTGAGGTTCGGCCACAGCTCCACGTCGCCGGGGACGTAGGCCAGGCGCCGGTGCAGGTCGACGGCGTCGCTCACCGGATCCTGCCCGAACACCTCCGCGTGGCCCGAGGTGGGTCGCAGCAGGCCGAGCAGGATGCGGATCGTGGTGGTCTTGCCGGCCCCGTTCGGGCCGAGCAGGCCGTGCACCTCGCCGGCGGT
>CAZMDO010000432.1:0-2603 GCA_964564445.1 uncultured Ruaniaceae bacterium
GCGCTGTACCTGCTCTCCGACCGGGGGCACAACCCGTGGCGCCGGATCGGCCTGGATGCCCACCGCCCGGGCCGGGACCTGGCCTGGGGGATCGGGCTCGGCGCCCTGATCGGCATCCCCGGGCTCGGCCTGTACGTGGCCGGGCGGGCGCTCGGGATCACCATGGCGGTGCAGGCCTCGGCCCTGGACCCGTACTGGTGGACCGTACCGGTGCTGGTCCTGGCGGCGGTGAAGAACGGGCTGATCGAGGAGGTCGTGGTGGTCGGCTACCTGGCCGAACGCCTGGCGGAGAAGCGCTGGGGACCGGTCGCGATCGTGGCGACCTCCGCCGTCATCCGCGGTTCCTACCACCTGTACCAGGGCTGGGGACCGTTCTTCGCGAACATGCTGATGGGCGTGGTCTTCGCGACCTTCTACCTCTCCCGCTGGGGGCGCCGGCGGGTGATGCCGCTGGTGGTGGCGCACACCCTGCTGGACGTGACCGCGTTCGTCGGCTACCAGCTGCTGCCCGAGGACTGGCTCACCGCGATCGGCGTCACCGTGGTCGGCTGAGCCGCCGCGTCGAATACCATCGACGCCATGGCTGAGGGGACCACCCAGGAACCGCCCGCGGGCGGCCGGGTGCGCACGACCACCGTGCTGGACATCCCCCTGGTCCGGGTGCGCCGCCCGATCGACCTGGTGATGATGCTCGCCACGATCGCCGGCCTGGCCACCGTGCTGGCGCTCTCGGTGTACGCCTACCGCACCACCACCGCCGTCACCCTGGACGTGCAGTCGGCGCTCGCCCGGGTGCTGCGGAACATCCTGCTCGTGCCGATCAACGCGATCGAGGGGTTCCTCACCCTGATCCTGCCGGTCGTGGTGATCGTGCAGCAGCTCGTCCGCCGCCAGCTGCGTGCGGTGGTGGACGCCCTGGCCGCCGCGGTGGCCGCCGTGCTGATCACCGGCGCCGCGGTGTGGCTGCTGAACGCCTACGCCCCGGAGGCGATGCTCCGCGCGCTGCGGCTGCACGACGGGACCGAGCTGGTGATGACGATCACCCCGATGGTGGCCGGGCTGGCCGCGTTCCTCACCGGCACCGGCACCCGGGAGGAGAGCCGACTGGTGGGCATCTCCTGGAACCTGCTCTGGGTGGTGCTGGGGGTCTCGGTGATCGCCGGTGACTCCACCCTGACCGGGGCGCTGGTCTCGGTGCTGCTCGGCCGGGCGGTCGGTCTGGGCATGCGGTACACCTCCGGGGTGCTCAGCCGCCGGGCGCACGGGCAGGTGCTGGTGGAGGGTATCCGCCGCGCGGGGGTCGATGCGGTGAGCGTGATCCGCATCGGTGACTCCACGGACATGGCCAGCCTGAAGGGCGAGGCCGTGGTGGCCGCCAACCCGATCGGGTACGTCCCCGCGAGCGCCCCGCAGAGCACGGTCGACGACGACGGCACGGCCTTCCCGGATCCGGTCACCTCGCCGCGGGCTGCTCTGGCAGCCGCGCCCCGGCCCGGTGCGGCGGCGCCGCAGGCGCCGCCCGCAGGGAGCGCGGTACCGGTCGGCGAGGGCGACGCCCCGGACCACGTGCAGGAGTCGGCCACCGTGGCCACGGAACGCGAGGGCGCCAACCGGGTCTACGCCGTCACCGACACCAGCGGGCGACGCTGGGACGCGGTGGTGCTCGACGCCGACCGGCAGGTGATCGGCTGGCTGAACGGGCTGATCACCACGCTCACCCGGCGCGGGCTGGACCGGCGCACCTCGGCGAGCCTGCGGCAGAGCGCCGAGCGCGCCTCGCTGATGTACTACGCGGCGGCCGCCGCCGGGGTGAACTGCCCGCGGCTGCACGGGATCGCCGAGGCCGGGGCGTCCGTGCTGCTGCTCGGTGAGCACGTGCCGGACGCACGCCAGCTGGCCGACGTGCCCGACGCGGTGATCACCGACGAGGTGATGCTGAACGCCTGGGAGCAGCTGCGGATCGCGCACACCGCGGGTCTGGCACACCGGAACATCAGCGCCGACACCGTCTACGTGGTCACCTCCGGCAGCGAGGAGGACCAGGTGTGGCTGAACGGCTGGGAGGAGGGCGAGATCGCCGCCACCTCGCTCGCCCGCCGGGTGGACCTGGCCCAGCTGCTCACCCTGTTCGCGCTGCGGGTCGGTCCGCAACGGGCGATCGCCGCCGCGTCCCGGGCACTGTCCATCGCTCAGCTCGCGGAGATCGCGCCGCTGCTGCAGCCGATCGCGCTACCCGCCCAGACCCGCGCCGCCGCCCGGGCGAACAAGGCCGGGATGTCCGCCCTGCGTGCGCACCTGGTCGACTTCATCCCCACCGCCCGCGAGGCCGAGCCGATCCAGCTGGCCCGGTTCAACGCCCGCACCGCGATCACCCTGACGGTAGCGGTGGTGGCCGGCTGGGTGCTGCTGACCACCCTGAACTTCGAGACCATCGCGGAGGTGGTGGCCGACGCCAACCCGGCATGGATGGTGGTGGCGTTCGGCTGCGGTCTGCTCACCTACCTCGGCGCTGCGCTCGGGCTGGTCGGGTTCTCCCCGGACCGGCTCGGCCTGTGGCGCACCGTGGTGGTGCAGGTGGCCTCCTCGGTGATCACCCTGGTGGC
>CAZMDO010000433.1:0-2597 GCA_964564445.1 uncultured Ruaniaceae bacterium
CTCGCCGCCGCCCTGGCCGCGGTGAAGCTGCACCTGCCGCTGGCGCACCTGGAGGCCGGGCTGCGCTCGTTCAACCGGCGGATGCCCGAGGAGCACAACCGGGTGCTCACCGACCATGCCGCGGACGTGCTGCTGGCCCCCACCCAGGTGGCCGCCGACCATCTGGCCACCGAGGGCCTGGCCGAGCGCACCCACGTGGTCGGGGACGTGATGACCGACGTGCTGCACCAGGTGGCGGCCGCCGTGGGCGACCGGGTGCCCGCCGCCGTCACCGCCGCCGGGCTCACCCCGGGCGCGTACTCGGTGGCCACCATCCACCGCGCGGAGAACACCGACGACCCCGACCGGCTGGCGGCGGTCCTGGACGGGCTGGGCGCGGTGGACCACCCGGTGCTGCTGCTCGCCCACCCCCGGCTGCGGGCCACCGGGGCGGACCTGGAGCGCGGCAACGTGCGGGTGGCCGACCCGCTCGGCTACCCGGACCTGATCGCCGCCGCCGCGCAGGCCCGCGGGGTGATCACCGACTCCGGCGGGCTGCAGAAGGAGGCGTTCGAGCTGCGCACCCCGTGCACCACCGTGCGCACCGAGACCGAGTGGGTCGAGACCGTGCAGCTGGGCTGGAACGTGCTCGCCGAGCCCGCCGACATCCCCGCCGCAGCCGGCCGGCCCGCTCCCCCGCCGACCGACGCCACGCCCTACGGCGACGGGCACGCCGCCGAACGCGTGCTGGACGTGCTGCTGGCCGCCCACGCCGAGGGTGCCCACTGAGAGCTGGGTGGCGGCAGATCGACCGCGCCGAGCTGCTCCGGCTCGGCGGGGACGATGCGTACCTGCGCACCGCCACCGACGACCGGGTGCTCGCGGTGGCCGGCCCGGCCGGGTGGGCGTGCCTGCACCCGTTCCGGCCCGGCGGGAAGCACTGGGGCGGTGCGTTCATCGGTACCGAGCACGACGGCGGAGGCACGGCTGGATCGGCCCTGGTCACCCTGATCTCGCTCGCCCAGGCACGTGGGGTCACCCCCGAGTGGTTCTCCACCGAGGCGGGAGCTGCGCTGCAGCTCCCGGAGGGCTGGGCCAGCGCCGGGGTGGGTGAGTGGGACTACATGTGGACCGAGGAGGAGCCACCCGATCCACCGGCAGGACCGGTGAGCGACGGGCTCGCCGGTCCGGACCTGGTGGAGCTGGACGATGCGGCCGACGCCGGGACGATCGAGGCCTTCGGCCGGGCGCACAACCCGGCGTTCGAGGGCTTCCCCGGCTGGGGCTACGCCCAGCTCTGGCTCGGTGCCTACCACCAGGGCGCCCTGGTCGCCGTCGGCGCCCTGCACACGCTCGGCTCAGGGGTACCGCACCTGGCCGGCATCGTCACCCACGGCGCCCGCCGCGGCCAGGGCCTGGGTGCTGCCCTGGTGCGGGAGCTGACCAGGCGAGCGATCGCCGTCGCCGGGGTGAGCACGCTGGGCGTGCACCACCACAACGCTGCGGCGATCCGGCTCTACCGCCGGCTGGGCTACCGCACCGCGCACGTGTTCCGCACTGCCGACCTCACCCGCTGAGACCGCTGCGGCGCACTGGGCCCGGCGCCCACCACCAGCCGCGGGCCGGCAGGTTCAGCGGCCGGCGCGGGCAGCGAGCCGCGCGAGCGGCTCCACCCAGCCGGTGACCTGCTCCTCGGCGCAGAGCACGGCCGAGGCCCGGTCGCTGGCCGCCTTCGCCGCGGCCACCGACTCCGCGGTGAGCTGGTCGATGGTCGCGGCGACGTTCGCAGGCGTGTGGTCCTCGGTCACCCAGCCCAGGTGGTGCTCGGTGACGGTGGCCGCCATCTCCGGGTTCGGCCCGACCAGCACCCCGAGCCGGGCCTGGATGAAGTCGAACAGCTTGTTCGGCATCGCGTACTGGTGGTTGAAGGAGATCGGCGGGAGGATGTGGATGCCCACGTCGTAGCCGTTCAGCGTGGCGACGAGCTGGTCGGTGGGCACGCCGTCGTGCACGGTCACCCGCGGGTGGTCGGCGTACCGCTGGGCCACCTGGGCGGCGTACCCGCTGCCGACGTCGACCAGGTAGAGGTCCAGGGTGGCCCCGGAGGTGACCAGGTCCATCGCGGCCAGGATGGTCTCCAGCCGGCCCGGCGTGGCCCCGCCGGCATGCACCAGGCGGACCGGCTCACCGACCGCACCCACCGGCAGGTCGGCCCGCGAGGGGGCGTTGAAGACCACCCCGCAGTCCAGGCCGAACTCTCGCTGGTACTCCTTCGCCAGCGCCACCCCGACGGTGGTCACGGAGTCCGCCTGCCGCACCCAGCGGCGGATCAGGTAGCCGTAGTAGGGGGCGAGGAAGGTGCGGTAGCGCCACATCTCCTCCTGCTGCCGGGTGGTGTACTCGTGCAGGTCGGCGTGCACGCCGAGGCGCGGCTTGAGCGTGACGGCCACCGGGACGGCGTGCACGTCGTTGGCCAGGATCAGGTCGAACTGGCCGGGGCGCAGCTTCTCCCGCACGAACCGGGTGATCGCGGCCCGGTCGTAGGCGGTCTGGAAGAACCGGGCCATCACCAGCGGCCGGTTCACCTTCCAGTAGATGATGTCGCCGGGGATCTCCAC
>CAZMDO010000434.1:0-2595 GCA_964564445.1 uncultured Ruaniaceae bacterium
CGCTCAGCCGCCGGCGTCCTCGCCCGGACGCACCACGCCGGACTCGTAGGCCAGCACCACCGCCTGCACCCGGTCGCGCAGCCGCAGCTTCATCAGGATGCGGCCCACGTGCGTCTTCACCGTGGTCTCCGACAGGTACAGCCGCGCCCCGATCTCGGCGTTCGAGGCACCCCGGGCGAGCTCCCGGAACACCTCCTGCTCCCGTTCGGTGAGCCGGGCCAGCACCGGAGCAGGGTCCACGTCCCGCCGCCCGACCAGCCCAGCCACCAGCCGCCGGGTGGTGGCCGGCGCGATGATGGCGTCCCCGGCGTGCACGTGCCGGATCGCCGCCACGATCTCCTCCCCGGGTGCATCCTTGAGCAGGAAGCCGCTGGCACCGGCGCGTAGCGCCCCGAGCGCGTGCTCGTCCAGGTCGAAGGTGGTCAGCACCAGCACCCGTGGCGGGTCGGGGAGCTGCTGGATGCGGGCGGTGGCGCTCACCCCGTCCATCCGCGGCATCCGCACGTCCATCACCACCACGTCCACCGCTCGGGTGGCGAGCAGCTCCAGCGCCTGGGCACCGTCGCCCGCCTCGGCCACCAGCTCCAGGTCCGGCTGGGAGTCGATCACCATCGCCAGCCCGCGCCGGAGCAGCTCCTGGTCGTCGACGATCATCACCCGGACGATGGCTGGCTCCTCCCGTCGTAGGGGATCGTAGCCCGCACCCGGAACCCCTCGCCCGGGCGAGCCTCAACCACCAGCGAGCCACCGACCAGGCGGGTGCGCTCGCGCATCCCGGTCAGACCCACCCCCGCGTCCGGGGCAGCCGCACCTGCGCCGTCGTCCTCGACCTGCAGCACCACCTGCTGCTCCGCCCAGGTGAGGGCGACCGTGGCCGACGCGCCGGCACCGGCGTGCTTGAGCACGTTGGTCAGCGCCTCCTGCACCACCCGGTAGGCCGCCAGGTCCGCCGCCGGCCGCAGCGTGCGGGGCTCACCGTGGGCCTCGGTGCGCACCGTCAGCCCCGCCTCGGTCACCTGCTCCAGCAGCGCCGGCAGCTCGGTCAGCCCGGGCGCCGGTGCGGTGGGCTGGCCGGGCTGGTCCTGCAGCACCCCGAGCAGCGCGCGCATGTCCCGCAGCGACTCCCGCCCGACCCGCCCGATCGTGGCGAACGCCTCCGCACCGGAACCCTGCGGGTCCTGCAGCCGCCCGCCCTCGGCCTGGCTGACCATCACCGCCAACGAGTGCGAGACCACGTCGTGCATCTCCCGCCGGATCCGGTCCCGCTCGGCCCGGGTGGCCTCCGCCCGCTCCCGCTGCCGGTCGGCCTCGGCACGCTGCCGGTCGGCCTCGGCACGCTGCCGGTCCGCCTCGGCCCGCGCCAGGTCCTGCTCCGCCCGGGCGGCAGCCTCGCGCAGCTGGTCCAGGTACAGCCCGCGCACCCCGCTGAGCCGCCCCAGCGTCCACAGGCACGCCACCACGGCCGCCAACGCCACCGCCAGCCCCAGCCGCCACACCCACGCCTCCCCGCCACCGACCGCGCCACCCGCCACGGGCTCGCCACCCCCGCCGGTGGCGATGCCCCAGGTCGTCGGGTCCCACAGCCGCACCAGCACCACCGCCACTCCGGCCAGTGCCACCGCCAGCGCCCCGAGCGCGGTCCGGCGGTCCACCCGGGCCGCCACCGAGTACAGCGACAGCCCGAAGACCATCGAGCTCGGCAGCAGCACGCCGGGGTAGACCACAGCGGAGCCGTCCTGCAGCGGCGGCACCAGCACCAGTCCGAGCATCGCGACCGCCGCCAGCAGGTACGCCGTGCGCGGGGTGCGCCGGCGCCAGACCACGCTGGCGTGCAGCACCAGCGCGCAGCCGGCGGCCACCGCCACGCTCTGCGGTGGACCGGCCGCGGTGCGCAGCAGCGCCACGGACATCGACCCGAGCACCACCGCGAGCAGCACCGCGAGCACGGCGTCGGCGGCGATCGGCCGCGCCAGCAGCGAGTCCACGCTCGCGCCGCGGGTGGAGGGGGCGCCCATCTGGTTCATTATCGACGCTCGGTCAGATACAGCCCGTGACCACGCCGCAGCAGGTACGCCACCGCCGCCACCGCCAGCGCCGCCGCCCACACCGGCCAGAGCATCTCCGGCAGCCAGGCACCGGGCTCCCCGGGAGCGCCCTGCGGACCGATCTCCTCACCCATCAGCATCCGCCGCACGTACATCAGTCCAGCTGCGCCGATCGGCACGGCCACCGCCAGGGCGGCACCTGCGGGGCCCCGGGCCGGTATCACCCGGCCACGCAGTCCGGGCACCCACCGCGGCCACACCTCGCCCCACGGGCGCACCAGTCCCACGGTGAGCGCCGCCCCGGCCAGTGCGAGGGTGGCCAGGCCGGCGCCGATCGGTGTGATCTCGGCGATGTAGGCGAGGAACTCGCGGCTGATGCCCACCGGTATCCCGAGCAGCCAGCCCAGCCGGGTGGTCGCGTACACCACTGGTACCGCGACCGCCACGGCCACTGCGACCTGGCCGACCCGCAGCAGCCGCTGCGCGGGCACCTGCCGGAACCGGTCGAGCAGCACGCTGCCACCCAGGGTCGCCAGGCTGATCCCGGCGA